>JADLBV010000140.1 GCA_020847545.1 Phycisphaerales bacterium | reverse complement strand
GCGGGTTTCTTTTACGCCGGCTTCATAAACCGCCGCGAAATTCGCCCGGCCACCCAACCGCCCAAGAGAAAAGGGGACATCCATGGTTTTCTTTCATGTCCTGTTCACCCATGGAGAAAATCCAGCCGCCAAACCATGGATGTCCCCATTTCCATGTTCTAGTGAATCCCCATCGCCGCCAGCCAGCGCTCGGCGTCCATCGCTGCCTTGCACCCCATGCCGGCCGCTGTGATCGCCTGCTTATACAGCGGGTCGGCCACATCCCCGGCCGCGAAGACGCCCTCGACACTGGTCGTGGTGCGGAACGGGTCGGTCAGCACGATAAACCCCTTGGAATCGAGCTTGAGCTGGTTGTTCAAAAAGGCCGTGTTGGGCGTGTGGCCGATCGCGACGAACATTCCGGTCGCGGGGATTGTCTGCGTCTGGCCGCTGTGGACGTGCTTCACCCGCACCCCGGTCAGGCCGCGCTCATCATCGCCCAAAACCTCTTCCACCACCGAATTTAAGACCGGTTTGACCTTGGGATTGTCCAGAATCCGCCGGGCCATGATCGGGCTGGCCCGCAGGGAATCGCGGCGATGCACCAGGTGAACGGTGTGGGCGAACTTGGTCAGATATGACCCTTCTTCGGCCGCCGAATCTCCCCCGCCCACCACCACCAGAGGCTGGTTGCGAAAACGCGGCAACGCTCCATCGCAGACCGCGCAGGCGGAGACGCCGCGATTTTTGAATCGCTCTTCGGAATCCAGCCCCAGGTAATTGGCGCTGGCGCCGGTGGAGATCACCACCGTATGCGTCTCGACGCGATTGCCGGCCGAATCACCCAGCACAAACGGCCGGCGGGACAGGTCGATGGAGGTGATGTCCTCGGTGAGGATGCGCGTCTCGAACCGCGCCGCCTGTTCGCGCATGCGGATCATCAGTTCCGGCCCCAGAATCCCTTCGGGAAAGCCGGGGAAATTTTCCACCTCGGTGGTGATGTTGAGCTGCCCCAGCGGCAGGGTTCCTTTAAGACGATTCTCCTCTGAAATCGCCCCCTCATATACCACCGGCCGCAGGTTTGCCCGAGCGGCATAAATCGCGCTGGTCCACCCCGCCGGTCCCGATCCAATAATGATGATTTTCTCTGCCATGTCAGATGTGATTGTAGGAGACCGATGGGGTGAATGAAAGCGATCCGAATTCACGGTTCCAGCGCTGGGCCGGTGGAGGCTTTCCATTGGATGGAGGCGTGCAGCGTCGTCTCCAACGTGCGGTCCTCGCCGGTTTCCAACAGAGATTGCAGATGTTCGGCGGCCCGCCGGGCGGCGGCGTTCCACGAACTGACCGTGTCCGGGGCGCTCAAGGGGACGATGTACGACCTTGGCAACGCATCGGCGAACGCCACCAGCGACAGGTCATCCGGCACGCGAATCCCCAGTTGATGGCAGACGCGATAGACCTCGTGGGCCATGAATTCATCCTGGAGCAGCATGGCCGTGGGACGGTTTTCGCCTGTCAGCAATGATTCCCACCGATCATAATCCCTGGCCTCGCAACCCAGCCGGTGAATCAGTTTGGATGGCTCGCCAAGGTTGTATTTTTGGGAAAATTCCCGCGCCAATTGCTCTTCCATTTCTCGGAACGGGGTGATTTCGTACGACATCCAGGCGATCCGGCGGTGGCCCAGATCGACCATGCGCTGCATCGCCTCGCGCATCGACAGGCCCAGGTCGATGGTGATCGTCGAAATCCGCGAACGCGGACAGGTCGCCGACACGTTCAGCAACACGGCCTTGATGCCGGATTGTTCCAGCTTTTGCAATTCTTCCAGGGGAATGATGTAACTGGTGAAAATAATCGCCCCGTGTATGCCGCGAGCCATCATTTTTTCGCCGGCCTCATTCCAGAATTGCGAACAGTCCTTGAAGGTAATGATGGAGATTTCATGGTTGTGCTGGTCCAGGCCCGCCAGCACGCCGCCCATCAGCAGAGGTAAAAATGGATGCCCCGTCCCCATGTAATCGGGAACCACAATCGCCAGCCGGGTGGATAGTTCCAGCGGGCGGGTCTGCCGGACAAACGCCCCCACGCGCGGCCGGCGGACAATCACCCCCGCATCAACCAGCTCCATCAGCCCTTTGCGCAACGCGATATGGCTCATCCCCAGATCACGCGCCAACACCCGTTCCGGCGGCAACCGCTCGCCGGGTTGGTAATCGCCATTCTGGATGCGCCGAAGCACCTCCTGGCGCGCCCGGCTTTGTTTAAGTTGTTTGATGACCGGCATATTTAGCACCTGATAGCAAAGTAGTATACTTGCTTCTTCACATTTATCCAGTATTTATGAATTATTATCCATCTATCCACCACCTGCTATATTCTGAATTATTTTTTTCTTGACAGCCCTTTTGATCTGTAGCATAATTTGTCGCACATGCATTTCAGGCAATGGAGAAACAAGGTTTTTTTACGGGAGATGAGTCATGTCGGCAAAATTGGCCAAATCGGCAATCGGTTTCGCGGCGGGTTTTCTAGCGCTGGCGCCATTGGCGTCGGCCGCGTTGTATACCTTCCAGGATGGTCTCAATGGCTACGATGGCACGCAGGACAACACTCTTTATGCGGGCGATCCGGGGATCAACGTTGGGGCCTCACCCACACTTTTAGCCAGAGGAGATCATCGTGCCATCTTGAGTTTTGATCTGACCTCGCTGGCTGGTATGACCGTAACCGGTAATGCCACACTGACCTTGACCATGGCCG
>JADLBV010000139.1 GCA_020847545.1 Phycisphaerales bacterium | reverse complement strand
TCGTCATTGACCTGCCAAATCGTTGGCAGTGGTTCGTAGCTCTTTTTGCGTCTTGCCATCCATGGCTCCTGTTTGAGTTCCTTGGATAGCTATCGGCTGTTTATGGTGTTTTGAGATAGTTTCTAAAAAAACAACAAGCATCACACCCAATATCCGTATCACCTTTGGGTATCTGGTTGCGGCACCTGTAGCCATAACACAACCTGTTTGATAATCGTACAGGCCCAGGTCATCATTCCCGGCCAGAAGATGAATTCCCCTGCCGCACTCACCCTTCGTAGAGAAGCCCGGTATCAGCTTCTCAACGATCAGATGCCAATCGATCAAAGCGGTCCAGGTTCATCACCTTGTTCCATGCCGCCACGAAGTCCCGCGCGAACTTCTCCTTCACATCCGCGCTGCCGTAAACCTCGGCCAATGCCCGCAGTTCGGAGTTCGAGCCGAAGATCAGATCAACGCGGGTGGCGGTCCACTTCACTTTGCCGCTCTTGCGGTCGCGCAGCTCGAACAACTCCTCGGCCGGCGAGGTTGACTTCCACTCATTGCCCATGTCGAGCAGGTTGACGAAATAATCATTGCTCAGCTTGCCGGGGTTGTCCGTAAAGACGCCGTGCCGGGTGTGGCCCACGTTGGCATCCAGCATGCGCAGGCCGCCGACCAGAACAGTCATTTCCGGCGCGGTCAGGTTCAGCAATTGCGCCTTGTCAATCAGCAGCGATTCGGCCGGCGCGGCCAATCCGGGTTTGAGATAGTTGCGAAATCCATCGGCAACCGGTTCAAGCACGGCAAAAGATTGAACATCCGTCTGCTCCTGCGCCGCATCCATCCGACCCGGTGTGAATGGCACCTCAATCTTAACTCCCGCATCCTTCGCGGCCTTTTCGATGGCCGTGCAACCACCCAGCACGATCAAATCGGCCAGCGATACCTTGATTCCGCGTGGCGCGGCCTGGTTGAAATCCGCCTGGATGGATTCCAGCTTTTTGAGAACCTTGGCCAGTTGTTCGGGCTGGTTGGCCGGCCATTCACGTTGTGGCATAAGCCGGATGCGCGCGCCGTTGGCCCCGCCGCGCTTGTCCGACCCACGGAAGGTGGATGCGGACGCCCACGCGGTCGCAACCAACTCGGAGACGCTCAACCCTGAGTCCAGCAGCTTGACCTTGAGAGTTGCGATTTCCCGTTCGCCGATCAGTTTGTGATCGACAGGGGGAATCGGATCCTGCCAGATGAGGTCTTCCTTGGGCACTTCCGGACCCAGATAACGCGACTTAGGCCCCATGTCGCGGTGGGTCAGTTTGAACCACCCCCGCGCGAACGCATCGGCGAACTCATCCGGATGCGCAAGAAATCGGCGCCCGATCTTCTCATACGCGGGGTCGTAGCGCATCGCCATGTCGGCGTCGGTCATGATGATCGGCACCTTTCTCGAAGCATCGTGCGCATCGGGCGCCATGTTGCCATCGGTGTTCTTCTTGGGAACCCACTGGCGCGCCCCGGCCGGGCTGGCGACATTTTCCCATTCGTTGCCGAACAGCATCTCCAGATAGCTCATATCCCATGTCGTCGGCGTGGGTGTCCATGAACCCTCAAGACCACTCCCGATCGCATCGCCACCCTTGCCGCTCTTGTAGGAACTGACCCAACCCAGGCCCTGCGCGGCGATGCCGGCCGCTTCCGGAGCAGGCCCCACATGCGATGTCGGGCCAGCGCCGTGCGCCTTGCCGAAGGTGTGGCCGCCGGCCGTGATCGCAAAGGTTTCTTCATCGTTCATGGCCATGCGCCCAAAGGTTTCCCGCACCATCCGCGCCGAGCCGAGGGGGTCGGGCTTGCCACCGGGGCCTTCCGGGTTGACGTAGATCAGCCCCATCTGCACGGCACCCAGCGGATTCTCCAGATCACGCGTGGTGCCCTGGCGCTTGTCATCAAGCCAGACGCTCTCCGAACCCCAGTACACGGCGTTGTCCGGCTCCCACTGATCAGGACGGCCGCCGCCGAATCCGAACGTCTTGAATCCCATCGTTTCCAACCCGACATTGGCGGCCAGAATGTACAAATCCGCCCACGAAATGCCCCGCCCATATTTCTGCTTGATGGGCCACAGCAGACGTCGCGCCCTGTCGACCAGCACATTGTCCGGCCAACTGTTGAGTGGGGCGAAGCGCTGCTGGCCATGCCCGGCGCCGCCGCGCCCATCGCCAATGCGATATGTGCCCGCGCCATGCCAGGCCATACGCAAAAACAGCGGCCCGTAATGGCCATAGTCGGCCGGCCACCAATCCTGCGAATCGGTCATCAAAGCGGCCAGATCCCTCTTCAACGCGGCATAGTCGAGACTCTTGAACGCCTTGGCGTAATCAAAGTCCCTGCCCATCGGATCTGACCTGGAAGAATGCTGACGCAACAGGTCCAATCGCAATTGATTTGGCCACCAGACGTGGTTCGTGGTGCCGGAGCCGGCGGCCGGGTTGAACGGGCATTTCGACTGGGTGCTCATGATGCGATCCTCGTGTGAAAGGTTACAGGGAAATTAAGCCTGAAATACAAATCTGTCCAATACAAAATCTGGAGCGGGAATTGAATTCGCATTGATGGATCAACAAACCCCAATGCATTAGAATAGACCGCGATAATTAAGGAGTATCTGGACAATGCGTGTGGCAATCATCGGTTTGGGTTTGCGAATTTCAGGTCTGCTTGAACAGTTGCAACTGGTCAACCCGGAGGCCCGTCTGGTGGCGGTGGCCGACCCGGATCAGGCCCATGTCAGGGAAAAGCTCAAAACCCTCAAGGCCAACGCTGAATCCGTCCGTTTGTACGCCTCGGCCGACCAACTGCTCCAGGATTCGGGCGAATTCGATGCCATCATGATCGGCACCCGCTGCCATCTGCACACCCCGCTGGCCATCCAGGCCGCCGCCGTCAATTTGCCGATCTTTCTGGAAAAACCCGTGGCGATCAGCTATCGCCAGTTGACCGACCTCGCCCGCGCCTTTCGCGGCCACGAAGACCGCGTGGTTGTTTCATTTCCGCTTCGCGTGACACCCCTGTTCCTCAAGGCGATCGAATTGGTCCGATCCGGCCGAATCGGCACGGTGAACCAGATTCAAGCCATCAACAATGTCCCCTACGGCGGCGTCTATTTCGGAACCTGGTATCGCAACTACGAACAGGATGGTGGCCTGTGGCTCCAGAAAGCCACCCACGACTTTGACTATCTGACCCTTCTGGCCAACAGCCGCCCCACCCAGATCTCCGCCATGATCACCCAGAAAATCTACGGCGGCGACAAACCCCACAACCTCAAATGCTCCCAGTGCGACATCACCGAAACCTGCATGGAAAGCCCTCAAAACCTCAAAAAACGGGGCGACGACGGGGGCATGGGATATGACGACCACTGGTGCGCCTTCAGCCGCGACATCCGCAACGAAGACGCCGGCTCCGCCATTGTCCGCTATGAAAACGACCTGCACATCAGCTACACCCAGAACTTTATCTCCCGCCGATCCGCCGGTCGGCGCGGCGCCATCATCACCGGCTACGCCGGCAGCGTTGATTTTGACTGGTACACCTTCAAAGTTCGACTCATCGAACACTTCACCGACAAGGTCGAGGAATTTGAAATCAACGCCGTCGAAGGACACGGCGGCGGCGACAAGGCCCTGATGAAAAATTTCGTCGAAGTCACCCGCGGCGCCGCCCCCGCCTATCCCAACCTCACCGACGGCCTGCGCAGCGTCGCCCTCTGCCTGGCCGCCCGCGAATCCAGCCATAAAAGGACATTCCAAACGATCCCCCCCACCGAGCAAATCGCCGATTATTTCGACGGCCGACCCGAAGTCTCCGCTCTCACCGTCAAATGATTGAGACTCAATCAAATCTACCAATTTTCAACTGATAAACACAATATTTCGCCCGCCCGTCCGTTGTAATGTCGAAAGGCAAGGGTACGGCGAATGCTCAAACGCAATACGCTCAACTTCCTGCTGGATGTGGCATTGGCGCTGGCGATGCTGGGTCTGCTCGGTACGGGCCTGGTGATGCGGTTTGTTTTACCCCCCGGCAGCGGCCGTCAGCGCCTTTTATGGGGCTGGGGACGACACGACTGGGGCGATCTGCATTATTGGTTGGTCCTATTCTTTCTCTTGGTGCTGATTGTGCATCTGGCCATGCATTGGCGATGGGCTTGTGTCACCACCGCAAAGCTGTTCCGTCGTGGATCAGGCGCCACCCCCAAACTCAAACCCCTGGCCGGAAATTTGATTGGCGTGGCCGTGCTGCTGGTCATCACCGGCTTAAGCTATGGCTTCGTTCGATTCGCCAATCAACAGACAACCGCAACCGGCCATTCAACAGGTTCACAAGTCCAATCCCAGACACATGAGCCAAACCATGACACCCGTCCTCGCATGGGACGACACCGCAACAATCCCGCCCCCTGAATCCGCGGCCTCAAGTTGCCCCCAGTTCCCTTGCCTTCGCCTTGGCTTGTTTTTGCAAACTGGCACACACCAGATCACACAATTCCAACACCAGCGGCAGCCGGATCGAATAGCGCGTGGTGAGGCCCTCCTTTTGCCGGTCCAGCACCCCCGCCTGATGCAGCAGGCCCAACTGTTTGGAGGCGTTCGCCTGTTTCAGCCCGGTGGCTTCCATGATCTGGCCAACCGTGGCCGGGCCTTGGTGCAGGGTTTGCAAAATTTTCAGCCGGGTCGGTTCCGACAAGACCGAAAACAGTTCCGAAACCGCCTGAAGCTGCGCCTCGCCCAATCGTGGATTGATTTTATTAAATTTCTCTAGTGACATATCGCTATATGGTAGTATAGTAATTACCAGTGGTCAATTAAATTATTCTCAACGAAAGGAGATTGTCTTATGTCGAGCGAAGCAAAGCAATTTTATGAGACCTGGGCGGCCCGGATGTCCCATGCCAAGGCATCCGCTCCGGAGGCGGCGCGTGGGTTTGGAACCTTGTTCCAATCCACCATGAAGGAGGGAACGCTGGGTGTGCGCGAGAAGGAATTGATCGCGCTGGGGATCGGGATCGCCTTGCGATGTGATGGGTGCATGTACGCCCATGTGCAAAAGGCGCTGCAATCGGGCGCCAATCGCCAGCAGATAATGGAGGCCGCCTCGGTGGCGGTGATGATGCAGGGTGGCCCGGCCTATACTTATCTGCCCAAGGTGGTGGAAGCGTTGGATGCGTTGGAGGAGGCACAATGATGAATGTTCAAAAAATATCACCCCAGGAAGCGCAACGGATGAAGGAATCCGGCCAATCGGTGCGAATCATCGATGTTCGCACCCCGGCGGAATATGCACATGTTCACGCCCAGGGCGCGGATTTGATTCCGTTGGATCAGTTGGACCCACAGGCGGCCTCGATGAATGGTGAACGGTTGCTGTTGATCTGCCAATCGGGCGCGCGAGCCACCAAGGGGTGTGAAAAACTCCTGTCGGCCGGCTGTCGGGAGGTGTATTGCATCGAAGGGGGGACGGCCGCGTGGCAACAGGCGGGCCTGCCGGTGGTTCGCGGGCAGTCCAAGGTGATTTCATTGGAACGCCAGGTCCGCATTGGCGCGGGTTTGCTGGTTTTGATCGGCCTGGGTTTGGCTTGGCTGATCCATCCCGCATTTGCGGGGTTGTCCGCATTCGTCGGCGCGGGGTTGATCTTCGCGGGACTGACCGACTGGTGCGGCATGGGGATGATTCTGGCCAAAATGCCGTGGAATCGAGGTGGAGCCTGTGGGTCGTGTTGCGGTTCGCAGTCATCCTGATGCGGATTGGCGTTCCAATGGGAGGCGCTATAGGATGATCAAGTTATTATAACAAGGACAAAATCACCCATGCCTCAGTCACTGGTCGCCGGAGCGGCTTCGGTTGAAATCAACCCCACGGAGTCGCTGTTTTTGTTCGGATATCCGCATGTGAAGCGGTACAGCACGGGCATCCATGATGCGTTGTTGTCCAGCGCGCTTTATTTGTCGGATGGGCAAAATCCGGCAATTTTCGTGGCCAACGACGTGATTGCGGTTTCCAAGGATTCCACCCGGCGGGTGCGTCAGCGGATCAGCCAGGAGACGGGCGTTCCGGCGGAAAACATCATGTTGACCGCCACGCACACCCACTCGGCCCCATCGACGGCCGACTGGTTGAGCAACGAATCGGATCCGATTGTTCCCAAGGCGAATAAAAAGTTCATCCAACAGTTTGAAGATGCGATGGTGAAGTCGGCCGTCGGGGCTTATCGCTCCGCACAGCCGGCGGAGTTGGGATTGGTGATCGCCGATGGGACCGGATGCGGGACCAATCGCCACAATCCGGCCGGCCAGTCTGACCAGCAGGTGCCGGTGTTGGTGGCGCGGTCGCTCAAGGACAACAAGGCCATTGCCGCGATGCTGGTGTATGCAATGCACCCGACTGTGCTGCATGAAAATTCGACACTGGTCAGCGGGGATTTTCCCGCGATGTCGCGCAAGTACATACAGCACCATGTGTTAGGGACGCAGTGTGTCGTGTTGCACCACAGCGGCGTGGCCGGCAATCAAAGCCCGAGGCATGTGACCAATGGCAATACATTTGCCGAGGCCGAACGGCTGGGTCAGCTTCTGGGCAAGGCGGTGCGGAAGGCGGTCGCTGAACTGAGCTATGTTTCCGAGGCGAATATCCGTTGCCGCAGCGCGGGGGTGGATTTGCCCATGCGGACCTTTCCTGATCCGGCACAGGCCAAGGCGGAGGTGGATCGAACACATCAGCGGCTTGAGAAATTGCGCAAGGAGAACGCGCCGCGAACCGATGTGCGCACGGCCGAGTGTGATACGTTTGGCGCTGAGGAGACGTTGACGTTGTCGAAGGCCGCCAAAGAGGGGCGATTGGCCAAAGCGGTCGAAATGGCCTTGCCGGCCGAGGTGCAGGTGATCGAGATTGGGCAATGGACCTTTGTTGCCTGGCCGGGCGAGACGTTTGTGGAATTTGGGTTGCAGGTGCGAAAGAAACATCCCAATGTGTTTGTGATCACGCTGGCCAACGGGGAGACGCAGGGTTATTTGGTGACGCAGGAAGCGATCGACAACAACTGGTACGAGGCGACCAACGCGGTATTTCAAAGTCCTCAAGGCCCGCAGGCACTGGTGGATCAGACGTTGAAAATGCTGACTGATCGTTGATCCGACCTTCCACACGACAATCCGGTGCTTGATCATGGGCCACATCCTGACATTCGATCTTGGGACCACCTATTTCAAGGCGGCGCTGTTTGATGAAGTCGGCCGATTGGTGGCGTTGACGCGCGTGCCGACGCCATTGGAGGTTCCACGGGAGGGGTGGTGCGAGATGTCGGCCGGGGGGTTTGTGGATGCGATTCGCAGCGCGGCCGATCAGTTGCGGCAACAGGCCCCGCGGGAATATGCGGATGTTGTCGCCATCGGTTTTGCGACACAGGCGAACAGTTTTGTGCTGCTGGATTCGGCCGATCGGCCATTGATGCCATTTATCATCTGGACCGACCGGCGGGGAAAGGATGTGGAGCCGGATCTGCAACCTCTGCAATCCCAATTGCGGCAAACCACCGGCGTGCCGTCACTGACGGGGGAATTTTCGATCGCCAAATTGATGTGGCTGGCCAAACACCGGCCGGATGTCTGGAAAAACGCACGGCGATTCTGTTATTTGAGCGACTATCTGACGTTTTATCTGACCGGCCGACATGTCACCGAGGCGGGGATGGCGTCTTTGAGCGGGATGATGGATGTGCATCGGCTGCAATGGTGGCCGGCGGCGATGGATTTGGTTCGTCCGGATAAAATCGCGTTTCCACAAATTGTGCGTGCGGGGACGGAGGTTGGAACCATCCTTGGTGAACGAGCGGCCGAACTGGGGTTGCCGACGGGATGCCGGATGGTGATCGGTTGTCTTGACCAATATGCCGGGGGCATCGGCGCGAAAAACATTCAACCCGGCATGATCTCCGAGACCACCGGCACGGCACTGGCCACCGTCCGATGTTCGGACCGCTTTGAACCTGACCTTCCCATGACCGCCTATCAGGGGCCGGCGTTTGAGGCGGGGTATTTTTATCAGATGACCTTTGGCAGCACCTCGGCCAATCTGCTGGAGGCGCTGCGCAATCATGCGGCCAAGGGGATGGATTATCCCGACCTGACGGCGGCGGCCGAAAGAGTGCCACCGGGTGCGGACGGATTGCGGCTGAAAAACGATGCCTATCTGTTGCCGGTCGATCAGATGTTCGCCAATCTTCGAGCGGAGCATACGCTTGGGCACAAGGTTCGCGCGGTGCTGGAAGGGGTGGCGTTTTCATTGCAGAGCTTGATTGGGCAACTCACGAATGACGCGGTTGCAGGCCCGATTCATTCCTGCGGCGGCGCTGCTCGCAGCCGGTTCTGGTTGCAGATCAAGGCGGATGTGATAAATGTGCCGTTCCAGGCGATGACCTGCCCTGAACCCACCAGCCAGGGGGCGGCACTGCTGGCCGGGCGGGCATTGGGATGGGGGTCGCTTGCGGAGTTGTCCGCCCGATGGTCCACGACACAATCTCCCGTTGAACCGGATGCAAAACAACATCAAACCTATCAGGCAATCCATATGTCCGGCTGTGCCGGACAATGATGAAAACGTCCGGCACAGCCGGACCTACAAATGAGGAATTGAGCTACCAACTGAAAAGGGAACGCGGCTTTTGCAAGCGGCGTTCCCTTTGTCGTTTGAGGGAATGGATTAATCGGCGGCGCCGGCCATGGCGGCCGTGCCGGCCGATTGTTCGACCGGATCGCCGGAGGTGATCCTCATGCCGAAGAACGAGCGATAGACGAAGATCAGCGCCATCAGCAGGAAGACCACCGCCAGGATGAGCTTGAGCGTGTGGGGAAGCGTGATGGCCAGTTCCACCGCGAGCAGCCCGAACAGTGTTGAAAATTTGATGACCGGGTTGAGTGCCACCGAGCTGGTGTCCTTGAAGGGATCGCCGACGGTGTCGCCGACGACCGTTGCGGCGTGCAGGTCGGTCCCTTTTTCACGCAGCTCGGTCTCCACGATCTTCTTGGCGTTGTCCCATGCGCCACCCGCGTTGGCCATGAAGATCGCCTGAAAGAGGCCGAAGACCGCGATGGCGACCAGGAAGCCGATGAAGAAGAAGGGTTCAAAGAAGGCCGCCGCCAGCGTCAGGAAAAACATGGCGACGAAGATGTTGAACATGCCGGCCTGTGCATAGCGGGTGCAGATTTCGACGACCCGCTTGGAATCCTCGGCCGATGCCTTCTGGCCTTCGAGTTTCATGTTTCTTTTGATGAACTCCACCGCGCGATACGCGCCGGTGATGACGGCCTGGCAACTGGCGCCGCTGAACCAGAAAATCACGCCGCCGCCGGCGACCAACCCCAGCAAAAACGGAGCGTACAGGATGGACAGATTGGATGAGTTGGCGGTGTTGAGCACCACATGGCCGGTGATCGGATCGGTCACGGTGCCGACAAGCATCAGGATGATCGAGAAAATCAGTGTCGTAGCGCCGACGACGGCCGTGCCGATCAGCACCGGCTTGGCGGTGGCCTTGAAGGTGTTTCCCGCGCCGTCGTTTTCCTCAAGCATCAATTTGCCCCGTTCAAAATCGGGGGCCACGCCGAGTTGGCGTTTGAGATCCGACTCCACGTTGGGCTGTTGCTCGATGAGGCTCAATTCATAAACGCTCTGGGCGTTGTCGGTGACCGGGCCATAGGAATCGACCGCGATCGTCACCGGACCCATGCCCAGGAAGCCGAACGCGACCAGACCAAAGGCAAAGACGGCCGGGGCGACCATCGTCGCCTCCAAACCCAGCGTGCTGAAGCCCCACGCGGCGGCCATCAGGCCAACGATACAGATGCTGCCGATCCAGAAGCTGCTGAAATTGCCGGCCGTCAAGCCGGACAGGATGTTCAGCGATGCGCCACCTTCACGGCTGGTGTTGACCACTTCGCGCACATGCCGCGAACGGACCGAGGTGAAGAAGGTCGTCAATTCAGGAATGATCGCCCCGGCCAGTGTGCCGCAGGAGATGATCGACGCCAGTTTCCACCAGAGGGAGGTATCGCCGCCGAGGTTGGGAATCATCGCCCAGGAGGCCGCGTAGGTGATGATGATCGAGACGATCGAGGTCATCCAAACCAGCGAATGCAGTGGTTTTTCAAAATCCATCTCCTTGGCGGCGCTGTAACGGGCGTTGGAGATGATCTGGTTGATCATGTAGCTGCCGGCGCTGCTGATGACCATCAGCAGACGCATCGCGAAGATCCAGACCAGCAGTTCAACCTGGGTGATCGGATTGGTGACCGCCAGCATGATGAAGACGATCAAGGCGACGCCGGTGACGCCGTAGGTTTCAAAACCGTCGGCCGTGGGGCCGACCGAATCGCCGGCGTTGTCACCCACGCAGTCGGCGATGACGCCGGGGTTGCGGGCATCATCCTCTTCGACGCGGAAGACGATCTTCATCAGGTCCGCGCCGATGTCGGCGATCTTGGTGAAAATGCCGCCGGCGATACGCAGCACGGCCGCGCCCAGCGATTCGCCGATGGCGAAGCCAATAAAGCAAGGGCCGGCCAGTTTGCTGGGGATAAAGAGCAAAATCCCGAGCATGATGATCAATTCGATGCAGATCAGCACCATGCCGATGCCCATGCCGGCACGGAGCGGAATGGAGCAGACCGGCCCCGGCAGGCCCCGAAGGCTGGCCATGCTGGTGCGGGAGTTGGCGACGGTGTTGACGCGAATGCCAAACCATGCGACCGAGTAGCTGCCGGCGATGCCGAGAAGACTGAAGAGCAGAATGATGACGACGCGAACGGGTGTTGAATAATCACCTTGAGCGTGGACGGCGGCAGCGGCCGCGGTCGCGTGGGCGGATGCCTCCGAGGCGACTTGTTCAACGCCGCCGGTCAGGAAGCCGAAGTAGACCACCATGATGATGGCGATGAAGACCCACAGCAGAAGTATGAATTTGGCTTGTGTCTTGAGGTAGGTTTTGCAGGTGGTGTAGATCAGTTCCGATACATCGAGCATGGCCTTGTGGACAGGCATGCGCTTAAGCTGGGCATAAATGACCAACCCGAAGACCAGCCCCAGGATGGGGATGACGGCTCCGTAAAGCAACAGGTGATAACCTGAGATCGCGCCGCCGAAGAACGAGACGCTGGAGAGATCCGGCAGGATCAAATCCGCCTCGCCCGCAGCGAACGCCGGCGTGGCCGAGAAAAACAAAGCAAACACCGCGACACAGGCGACAATCAAGGGTGTCGCCAATCGATTCATTTTACGTTTCAAGCGAAATACCTCCACCGAAATGCCAACCTCAAACCAAGAGAGGCGGCGTGAAAGAGACCCATTATAAACAGGGAGTGAAATTTTTCACAATAGTAAGCTTACTTTTAATCAAGGGGGCGGGAGGCGCGTCGAAGGCGGTCGCGGATGGCGGTCCATGGGGGTTCATCCGGGGGCATTTGGATGTAAATGGCATCCAAGTTGCGGGTATCCAGCTCGCGAAGGATGGCGTAAATATAGCGTGCATAACGAGTTGGATCATTTGGGAGTGTGATATGGTGCTGGCCGTGAGGGCGCAGGGAGGGTTGGCCGATCAGGATTTGAGCGACGTTGGATTGGGGAATTTGGTTTTGTTGATGAGATTCAAATCGAAAAGCCGGGGTGGTTGGCGCGTAGTGGATTTCCTGTTGGCCGGGGCTGGCGGCGGGTTGATTGGATGGATTGGGGCGTTGGATTTCGGAGATCGGTCCGATGGCCGCTTCGATTTGGGCTTTGGATAGGCCGCCGGGACGGAGGATGATGGGTGGGTCGGCGGTGAGGTCGATGACGGTGGATTCGATGCCGACGGGGCATCGCCCGCCGTCGAGGATGAGATCAACCCGGCCGGCGAGATCATTGCGGACATGTTCGGCGGTGGTTGGGCTGATGCGGGTGGAGCGGTTGGCGCTGGGTGCGGCGAGCGGGCCGTCGAATTGTCGCAATAGCTGTAAAGCCAGTGGATGATTGGGGATGCGCAAACCGACGGTGGAGCCGCCGGCGGTGACAAGGGGTGAGATGGCATCCGATTTTTGCACCACGAGGGTCAGAGGGCCGGGCCAGAAACGCTCGGCCAATTGTTGGGCTTTTTGGGGCCAATGAGAGGCATAAAGCCTGGCTTTGGGCATGTCGTGGATGTGGACGATCAATGGGTTGTTGGATGGTCGTCCTTTGGCGGCGAAAATTCGATTGACGGCATCTGATCGGCGGGCATCGGCGCCGAGGCCATAGACCGTTTCCGTGGGAAAGGCGACGAGGCCACCTTGTTTGAGGATTTGGACCGCTTGGTCGATTGGATTCATGATTCTTCCTGGGTGTCGATGGCCAACTCATTGTCTACCAGCCACTTACGCGCCTCGGTGGTATTCGAGCAGATCAAAAAGACTTCCTGCACGGTTCCGGTGGCGGTGTAGAGGCATTTAAGTCCGGCGTCGGTGGGGTATTGGATTTTGAAATTTGAGGGTGTGTGGCCGCGGCGGACCTTGATTCGGCCGGGGACGATGCGCGAGACGTGGGGGCATTGGCGGATGATCTGATTCAGGAGCGAATCGAGACCGCCAACCCGGCCGTGCTGACGCTTGATGCGGCCAAACTTCATTGGCGCATTTTAGCGGCTTATCGTTCAGGCAGGCAAAGCCTGTTGAGCCTTAGAATTTTCTGGCATTGGCCATTTCAACCATTCGGCGGACGCGGTCGAGTTCACCATCGGGTGAAAGCTGGTCGCCGGGGGCGATGATGATGGCGGGGCTGCGGTCGGCCAAAGCAAGCCATTCTTCGACGCCCTGATCGAATCGGCTCAGCGGGACATCGTGGTGGAACAAATTGGGTGGGACGCCGCCGGAAAGGACGAATTTGTCGCCGACCTCGTCGCGGCATTGCTGGCCGGTGATGTCGCCCCAGGGGGCGGGGGTGACGGCATCGGCGGCGTCGATGCCGACTTCGTTGAGGGCGGCCAGGATGCCGCGCAGTCGGCCGTCCACATGAATGGCGATGGGCTTGTCGGCCTGGTGGGAGATTTGCGCCATCCAGCGATAATATTCGCCGCTGTATTGGCGAAACCATGCCGGATGTTGAACGTCGCTGGAGAGGTTGTCGGAGACGAACATCACTTCGGAAGGGCCGTCGACGAGCTGCTCAAAGAGGGTGCGGTGGGCGGCGTTGATGGTCTGGACGGTCTGCATGATCTCATCGGGAAAGTCGGCGGCGAACATCACGGTGGATTCGATGCCGGCGTATCGGCTCATGAGAAACCCCATGCCGGTGTATGGCGCTTGCACCAGGGGGAGGCCCAGCTCGCCGACTTTGGCGATGGCTTCGTGATATGGTCCCCAATCGGCCTTGAAATGCGTGTGTTCAAAGATGTAGCGGATGATTTTCAGGTCTTCGACGCTTTGGACCATGTGGTGGGTGATCGGCCAACTGAACGACCGGTCGGACCATTCGCGGACTTCACGCACTTCGCCATGGGGGGTTTTGAAGGTATGGGAATATTCATCCCCATTGATGCCGGATTCGACCTTGATGTCTCCGGAATACGTCATGTCGAAATAATTGCCGAGATTGAGGTGAATCGCGGCGCCGGTTTGATGGTGGAGTTCCATCAACTTATCAATTTTGCTTTGGTTGGCGCCGTCGGTTTTGCCGGGGATGAACTTTCCGCCGCCGTTGCCGGCGTGCCAGTAGGAGAGGTCGGCCAGCGAGGCGACGCAATCGGGTGTTTCGCCGCGATAGACCGCCAGCAGGCGCTGGCGCGGGGTCATGGTGCTGATGGATTGAGTGATTGACATGCCGCATATCTTAAGATGCGGCACATTAAGGATGATATTGTCTTATTCGATGGATGTATTGCCAAATCCGCTGATGGGATCAGTGGCGTTGCATGACGGAGGAGGGTTCGTGTTCGGGGTTGACGGGGGTTTGGCGGACGACGATGCCGCCGATGGGGGCCTCAAAAAGGCGTTCGGGGGCGGTGCCGCGGGTGAGGTAGTCGTTGAAGGTCAAGGCAAAGAGGATGAACAGCCAGACGAAGGCGGCGCCGGCAAAGACCCATGTCAGTCGGCTGCTGTAGCGCACGTGCATGAAAAAGAGGACGACCAGCAGAGCCTTGATGACGGCGATGCCCAGCGCGAACGATGTGCGGAACATCGCCGAATCGAACATCAGGTCGCCGCCGACGGTGACGACCAGCAACACCATCAGGACGATGTAGATGAGGGTGTAGGTCTTGGCGCTGATGATGTGGTGAGAAGACATTAGTGTTGCACCATATAAAGCAAGGGTAGCAGGAAAATCCAGACCACGTCCACAAAGTGCCAGTAAAGCCCGGCCATGTCGATGGGGCTGTTGTATTCGGCGGTGTATCGGCCGCGTGAGGCCTTGACGGCCAGGACGATCATCACCGAGATGCCGACGATCATGTGGACGGCGTGGATGCCGGTCAGGATGTAATAGAACATCAGGAACAACTGCACCTGACGGAGGAACATCATGGAGCCGGGGTGGGCACCGTCGATGTGCGGAAATATCTCGTGCCAGTTGGCCTCGAAGATGTTGCCGGGAACGAGGTGCTCGCGGTAGTCCAGGTAATACTCGATCCCCTTGATGCACAAAAAGGCCAGCCCAAGCAAAATGGTGAGGATCAGGAAGGTAACGATCTTCTTGCGATTGCCCTGCTTGGCGGCATTGACGGCCAAGGCCATCATGAAGCTGCTGGTCAGCAGAACGGCGGTGTTGATGACGCCGATCCAGAGATACAGGTGGTGGCTGGCGGCGGCAAAGGCGTCGCCATATCTGCTGCGATAGACCGCATAGCCGGCCAGAGCGCCGCCGAAAAAGAGGACTTCGGTGGCCAAAAAGGCCCACATGCCGAGGGTCGCCGCCTCGTGCTGCTGGTCCATGTCGTCAAAATGGTGCGCCAGGCCCTTGACGTGATGGTGGTCCAGGGCGTGGGGGTCAATGGGTTGCGACGGTGTCACCGGTCATCTCCATTCTGTGATACGCGTAGGCCTCTTCGTTGACGATCGGGGTCTTTTCAAAGTTCTCGGTCGGCGGCGGCGAGGAGGTTTTCCATTCCAGGCCGGTGGCGCGGAAGGGGTTGGGGCCGGCATCCTTGCCCCAGCGCAACGACCAGAGCAGGTACAACAGGGGAAGAAGATAACCGATCCCAAGGATCGATGCGCCGGCCGTGGACAAGACGTTGAGGGCCTGAAATTCCGGGGCATAGGCGTAATAACGCCGGGGCATCCCCAGATAGCCAAGGATGAACTGCGGGAAGAAGGTCAGGTTAAAGCCGACGAAGATCATCAAGGCCGAGAATCGGCCCCACCATTCGGGGTACATCTTGCCGGTCATTTTGGGCCACCAGAAGTGGATGCCGGCCATGTAGGCCATCACCGCGCCGCCGACCATGATGTAATGGAAGTGGGCGATGATGAAATAGGTGTCGGTGACGTGAACATCCACCGCGATGGAGGCGACATACAGGCCCGTCAGACCGCCAATGGTGAACAGGCCGATGAAGCCCAGCACATACAGCATGGGGGTTTGCAGGGAGATGGAGCCTTTGTAGAGGGTCGCGGTCCAGTTGAAGACCTTAACCCCGGAAGGGATGGCGACCATGAAGCTGAGGATGGAGAAGATCAACCCGCCGTAGATCGACTGGCCGGAGACAAACAGGTGGTGGCCCCAGACCAGAAAGCCCAAAACGGCAATGGCGACGCTGGAGAAGGCGACAAAGGCGTATCCGAAGATGCGCTTGCGGGAAAAACAGGTGATCACTTCGCTGACCACGCCCATGCTCGGCAGCACCATGATGTAGACGGCCGGGTGGGAATAGAACCAGAACAGGTGCTGAAAGAGGATCGGGTCGCCACCCAATGAGGGGTCGAAGACACCGATGTGGAAGATGCGTTCGACACCGACCAGGACCAGCGTGATCGCCAGGACGGGTGTGCCGAGGATGAAGATCAGGCTGGTGGCGTAAAGGGACCAGCAGAACAGGGGAAGGCGGAACCATGTCAGGCCGGGGGCGCGCATGGTGTGAATGGTGACGATGAAATTCAGGCCGGTGAGGATGGAGGAAAAGCCGTTGATGAAGATGCCGACGACGGTGAGGACGACGTAGGTGTTGGAGTAGTTGCTGGAATAGGGGGTGTAAAAGGTCCAGCCGGTGTCAACGCCGCCGGCGACCAGGGCGACCAGTGCGAAGATGCCGCCGGTCATGAACAGATACCAACTGGCGAGATTGAGGCGTGGGAAGGCGAGGTCTTTTGCCCCGACCATCAGGGGGATCAGGAAGTTGCCCAGCACGGCCGGGATGGAGGGGATGAGGAAGAAGAAGACCATCATCACGCCGTGCATCGTGAAGAGTTTGTTGTAGGTTTCGGCCTTGACCAGATCCCCCTGGGGGGTCATCAGTTCGAGGCGCATGAGAACGGCCGCGATGCCGCCGATCACGAAGAAGAAGGTGATCGAGATCATGTAAAGGATCGCGATGCGCTTGTGATCGAGGGTCAGCAGCCAGGAGCGGATCTTGTGGCTGTGGTTGAGGTACGTTGTTTCGCGCCCCAGCGATGATGAATAGGGGACGGTGGTCATTGCTGCTCCTGGGTGCTCTGGGAATATTGGAGAGATTTAATGTAGGCGATCAACTGCATCACCTGTTCTTCGGTCAACTGGCCGCGGAAACTGGGCATCAGCGGGGTGAACCCGCGGACAATCTTGTTGGCGGGATCGAAGATGGATTCGTGCAGGTATTGCTCATCGGCGACGACGGTGGTTCCGTCATTGAGTTCGACTTTTCGTCCATACAGGCCGGCCATGGTGGGGCCGCGCTGGCCGTGACAGGCCATGCAGCCGTACTGGGCGAAGAGGCGTTCGCCGGCCAGCGCGGGGGGTTCATCGGGGATGACGCCGGCCAGCCAGGCATCGTACTTGTCCGGTTCCATGACGACGACCTTGCCGATCATGCCCGAATGCTGGTCGCCGCAATATTCAGCGCAGAACAGGTGGTATTCACCGACCTTGGTGGGGGTGAAGGCCAGCCGAGAATAACTGCCGGGCAGGACATCCTGCTTGGCGCGAAACGCGGGGACATAAAACGAGTGGATGACATCCTGCGAGGTCATCATCAGTTCGATGGGTTTGCCCACCGGCACATGCAGGGCGTTGATTTCGCGCTGGCCGTCCTGATGCTGGATTTTCCACATCCACTGCTTGCCGACGACGTTGATGCGCATGGCGTCTTTGGGCGAGTGGGACATCTGGATGAACAGCCGGGCGCTCCAACTGAAGAGCACCATGGTGATCAGGAAGGGGATGATGGTCCAGAGCAGTTCAAGTTTCAGGTTGGTGGCGACCGGCGCGGGGCGTTCGCTTTCGCTGCGGCGGCGATAGCGCAGCGAAAAGTAGAGGATCAACGCGAAGATCAGCAATGCGAAGAACGCCGCGACCGCGTTGAGGAAGAAATAGAGGGCATCCACCTGGGACGCCATGGTGGAAGCTGTTTCGGGCAACAGTCGAAAACTCGTGTCCATTGGCTTAGTCCCTGTGGCGCGAAAAATCCTCGTGCGAATCGGCGGCATCGACATCGGGCACGGCCGAGTGGCGCTCGTGCCTGAACAACATGACCAGCAGCACGCCCAGGGCAAGAATCGTTAATACGCCGCCAATGTGCAGTGCGCGGGTGACAATAAATCCATATTTACCGGTGGTCGGATCATAGTGGAAACAGTAGAGCAGAATCTGGTCCGTGACCGAACCCACATGGTTGCCGGAGGCTTCAACCAGCGAGAGCCGAACATCCTTGGGGGCGTATTGAATGCCAAAAAAGTAACGGGCGATCTTCCCCTGCGGGGTGAGGATGATGATGCCGCTGGCGTGGGCGAACTGCTTGGCCTTTTCATCCCATGCGTAGCGAAAACCGACGGCATCGGTCAATTTGTGGATTGATTCCTGCGTTCCGGTCAAAAAATGCCAGTTGGCCTGCGCGCCGGGCTGGTTTAATTCGCGGACATATTGTGTCTTTTTGGCGTTGGACAGCTCGGAGGTCTCGGTGGGATCAAAGCTGACGGTCACAACGTCAAAATCCTTGCCGATGTTCATCTCCATCGGGCGAAGGGTGCGAACCAGGTCGTTGAGGACCAATGTGCAAAGCATGGGGCATTTGTAATAGACCAGCGTCAGGATGACCGGCCGGGGGCCGATCAACGAGCCGAGGCGCACATCGTGGCCGGCTTCATCGCGGAATACCGTGTCGAGGGGGATGGTGTCCCCCAGTTTCTGGTCGATGCCCACCTGGCCGAGAACCTTGGGCATGACATTGGGGGCATCCACCTTGGGATAGGGATCACCCTTGAAATTGGCGGATGCAGCCGACGCGGCAACCAACAACGCCCCCCCCGCCGCCATCACCATCAGTGGGCGGGGTTGAATGATTCGGCGAAACCAGTTGCAAATCGACAACATCAAACTTCCTGAACTTAATGCGATGGCTTGGTCAATGCGGCCGGCGCTGTCGGCAGGCCGCGATCGACGACCAGCTCCATGGCCCGGTCAATGGGTATCTGCACAATGCCGGCCTTCTGATCGACCCAGGCGTAATTGTTGAGATGGGCGTTTTCGCGCTCGTGCATCTCCAATAAATCCTGCCAGGGCTGTTTTTCGTGATATTGCTGCGTCGGCTGAAGGATCGGCGACGGTGGCTGCGCCGGGCCGGTAAACAGGGGAGACGGCTGGGGATCATTGCTGACGGCGGTGTGCGCCACGTTGCGGAATGAGATCCAGACGATGACCTGCACGATGATGATGATGCCGAAAAAGAAGACCATGAACCACATCAGGCCGCGCAGGTTCATGTCGCGCCATTCGTGGCCGCGTTTGAGCGATTCGGGATCGGGAGGCGTCGGGGGCGCGTCAAAATCTTCATGCATGGCCGTGTCCCTCCAATGGAACGGGCTTGGCGTAGGATGGCACCAGCGGACGGCTGTTCAATTGCCAGAGGAAATAGGCCAGCCACAACCCGCCCAACGCCAGCGGCGCCGCGATATACATCCAGCTAAACGAGATGTTGGTGGTTCGATAAGAGGGTATCACCATCCAGATCAGGTCGAGGATGCGCATCAGGATGATCAAAACCGCGACCCAGATCAGTTTGCCTGGGTTGCGCTTGATCGGGCGGTTCAACAGCAGGAAAAATGGCAGGGCAAAGTGGAAGACAATCAGCGCGATGGTGACAAATTTCCACCCCGCAAAGGTGCGGTTGAGGTACCAGGGGACTTCTTCCTTGATGTTCCCCATCCAGATGATCAGGAACTGTGCGAAGGCCATGTAGGCCCAGAGGATGACAAACGCCAGCATCAGGCTGGCGAGATCCTGAAACATCGTGGGGGAGACATAGTCGCGAACCGGCTTGCGGGTAACCAGAATCGCCAGCACCGCCACGCCAAAGGCGAGCGTCAGCAGGGTCTGCCCAACGACGAAGATCATGCCGAAGATCGATGAATACCAGTGCGAGTCGATCGACATTACCCAGTCCACGCACGCCAAGGTCATCGTGACGCCGTAGATGAAGATGCCCAGGCCGCTGAATTTCTGGAACCAGATCGAGGCGACACCCTCGTTGGCGTCCATCCGGCGCGACCAGCGCTCGAGGATGAAGGAGAGGATCAACCAGATCGCCAGATAGATGATCGCCCGTGTCGTCCAGAATTTGAGTGACAGATAAAACTGTTTGTGCTCCCCAAGATGGGCGTGGCCAGATGCGGTGGCCCAGTCATAGAGTGAACTGGTCCCCAGCAGGATCGGGATGAACAAAACAACCAGCAACGGGATGGTGCGGTTGCCCGATTCAACCACCCGGCGAATCGCCAGGCCCCAGCCGCCGCCGGTCAGGTTGTGCAGCATGGTGACGACCATGCTTCCCAATCCCAGCCCCAGCACCAGCAGATAGGCCACCAGGTATGAGCGGAAGAAGACCTCGCGGGCGAATATCGCGCCGATGGCGCACAAAATCGAGGCGACGACTCCGACGGCCAAGGCACGGCCAAGGCCGCGTCGCAGCGTGTTGTGAATTTCTTCGCTGCCGTTCATTTCTGGTTGCTCCGCATGTTCTGTAACACATCGGCCGGCACATCGGCCGTCTTCGCGTTCTGGCTCAGTTGCAAGGCGCGAATGTAAGCGGCGATGCGCCAGCGGTCCTCGCTGTTGATCCGCGCGGCGTAGCTGTACATGCCGCCGTAGCCGTGCGTGATGACATCATAAAAATGCCCCACGGGCGCCTCGATCAGACGTTTTTCGTGATAGGAGGGTGGTTGCTTGAATCCCCGTTGAACGACCATCCCCTGTCCATCGCCCAGCCGGCCGTGGCAGACCGAGCAGTAGATGTTGTATCGCTCCTGGCCGCGCCGCATGTCGGCGGCGGTGATCGGGAAGGGGAAGACATCCGCCAACTTCCCATCGATCATGCCGGTGTACAGCAGCGTGCCGACGCGGTGCTCATCGCGGGAGACGGTCCCCTCGACAATGGGCCGGGCGGATGATCCATCGGCAAAAAATTCCGAGGGTTGATAAGGCTGATATTTCGGCTGCTCGGCCATGTCCGGATTGCGCCGGCAGCCCGCCATCGCCATCACCAGCGCCAGCGACAACGCCACTGCCGCGCCGCCAAGACGCCGCCGGAGGGGTCGGGTTGGATTGATATCAACAGGCACGATCGTTCCTTGTCTCATGGCGCCACTTCCGCGACCTCGTGCGGCCGCTGATCTTCGAGAAACTGGCGCGTCTGCGTCAGGTCAAACTTCGGATCGTTGGACTGAATGCACAGAAAAAATCGATCCTTGCTGGCCAGTTGGAATCGCTCGACATTGAACACCGGGTGATAAGGCTTGGGCAGCCCGTTAAGCCCGATCATCCCCAACACCGCCGCGAACGAGGCGAACAGCACCGTCAACTCGAACATGATCGGTACAAACGCCGGCCAGCTATTGAGCGGCCGGCCGCCGATGTTCACCGGATAATCAATCACGGCCGGATACCACTGAAGCAAAAACGCCGTCGCGGTTCCGGTCAACCCGCCCAGCAGCACAATCAACGGCAACCGTGAATGGCGAAACCCGATCGCCTCGGCCAACCCGTGAATCGGGAATGGTGTATAGGCGTCCATCTGACGATAGCCCGCCTCATAGGCGCGGCGGGTGGCCGCCAGCAACTCATCGCCGTCGGAAAATTCCGCCATCAATCCGTGAACTTTGTGGCTGGTTGACATATCAATCCTCCTGCAAGGCAACCTGTGCGGAGGTTCCGGCATCTTCGCGATATTGGGAAACCAGTTGACGCATTTCAAACATCGAAATCATCGGCAGCACCCGGATGAACAGGATCAGGCACAGCGCGAAGAATCCAAGCGTGCCGAGGTAAGTCATCCAGTCCCATTGCGTGCCGGCGTACATGCCCCACGACGAGGGGAGAAAATCCCGGTGCAGGCTGGTGATGACGATCACATACCGTTCCATCCACATGCCGATGTTGATGATGATCGAAATCACAAACAGGACGATCGGCGTGGTGCGCACCTTGCGCGACCAGAGCGTGATCGGCGTGATGATGTTGCAGAAGATCAACATCCAGTACGCCCAGGCATACGGCCCGAACATGCGGTTGGTGGTCATGAACCACTCATAGGTGTTGTCGCTGTAGTAGCCGATGAAGACTTCCATCGCATACCCGTAGGCAACGATCAGCCCCGTGGCCAGCATGATCTTGCCCATGTTGTCCAGGTGGCGGATGGTGATGATCCCTTCCAGGCCATACCACTTTCGCAGCGGGATGGTCAGCGTGGCCACCATCGCAAAACCGCTGAAAATGGCCCCTGCCACGAAGTAAGGTGGGAAAATCGTCGAGTGCCAACCCGGCACGATGCCGCCGGCGAAGTCCATGCCCACGATGCTGTGCACCGACACCACCAGCGGTGTCGCCAGACCGCCCAGCAGCAGATAGGCGATTTCATAACGATGCCAGTGAATCGCCGAGCCGCGCCATCCCAGCGACATGATGCCGTACACCACCTTGGCGATGCCGTTTTGCGCCTTGTCCCGCAGCGTCGCCAAGTCTGGAATCAGACCGACATACCAGAACAAGAGCGACACGGTGGCATATGTGCTGACCGCGAAGACGTCCCACACCAGCGGGCTGCGCCATTGCGGCCAGAGGCCCATCGTGTCGGGATACGGAAAGAGCCAATAAAAGACCCACGGCCGGCCAAGATGCAGCAGCGGGAACATCCCCGCGCAAGCCACGGCGAACAGTGTCATCGCCTCGGCGAATCGGTTGATGCTGGTGCGCCATTCCTGCTTCAACAGCAGCAAAATGGCCGAAATCAGCGTCCCGGCGTGACCGATACCGATCCACCAGACGAAATTGACGATCGCGAAGCCCCACGCCACCGGCACATCCACGCCCCATATCCCGACGCCCTTGAGCAACAGGTATCCGATGGCGTTGAAGAGCATCAGCGAGATGACCATCGTGAGCGCCACCCCAAAATACCAGGGGCGCGGCGTCTTCTTCGTCAGCACGATCTCGCTGATCTTGTCGCTCACCGAACCAACGGTGTATTGGGGCGCCACCACGGGCGGCAACATATCGGCGGTACGTCGGATTTTTTGCTCGCCTGCCATTTACGCCCTCGAACTCGTCAATTCGGGATTGGGGTTTCTCAGCCGCTTCAGATACGTCGTCCGCGGCTGCGTATTCAACTCGACCAGCACGCCGTAATTCAACTGCGTGTACGGCTCGGTCTCCTTCATGCGATGCACGACCGTTCCGGAGTCGTTCATGTCGCCGAAAATAATCGCCTCGGTCGGGCACGACTGCTGGCACGCCGTCACCAGATCGATCGGCGGCAGCTCCTGATCTTCCGCATGCACCCGGCCGCGATTCGTCGGCTTCCGGCCCGATTCCTTCTCCGCCACCCACTTCTTCTTGGAATCGATGCGGGCGTGGTCGATGCGCTGGATGCAGTAATTACACTTTTCCATCACGCCGCGGCTGCGAACCGTCACTTCGGGGTTGCGCATCAGTTTCAGGCTTGGCGTCGTCGTGTCCGCGTATTGCAGGAAGTTAAACCGCCGCACCTTGTACGGGCAGTTGTTCGAGCAATACCGCGTTCCCACGCAGCGGTTGTAGGTCATCTCGTTGATGCCCTCCTCGCTGTGCGTCGTCGCACCCACCGGACAGACCACCTCGCAGGGGGCCTTTTCGCAATGCTGACACATCATCGGCTGGAACATCGTGTCCGGATTGGACAACACTTCCATGCTCTCGCGGTCCGGGCCGTAATAGGTGTCGATCCGCAGCCAGTGCATCTCGCGGCCACGCAGCACCAGATCAACGCCCACCACCGGAATGTTGTTTTCAGACTGACAGGCGACCACGCAGGAGTTGCAACCGATGCAAGCGGTCTGGTCGATCACCATGCCCCACTTGTATCCGGTGTAAGGCCACTCCGGATAAAGCGACTCCTCCTCGGAAACCACCGTCAACCCCACCGTGCGGTGTCCCGACTCCCCGTGCGATTCACCATGTTCGCCAGCGGTGGACTGCAGCTCCTTGCGCGCCTCATCAATCGTGGTCGACCGCACCAAGTCGCGGCCGTGCATCACCTGATGGTTTTGCGTGCAGGCCATCTTCACTTTTTCGCCTGTGACGCTGATCGTCAGGCCATTGTCAAACCAGGGCGCATCAGACCCGCGCAGCAGGTAGGTATTGGCCCCCACCCCATCGCCCACATCCCCGGCTCGTGTGCGGCCATAACCCAGATGCACCGTCACCGATTCCTTGGGCTGCCCCGGCATCACCCACACCGGCAGCCGCAATTTTCGGCCGCGATAGCTCAATTCGACAACATGGCCATTGGCGTCTTCGGGATGGTCGCTCGGTGCGATTTTGAGCATCTCGGCCGCCATCCACGGGCTGATCATCGCCGCGTTGCCCCAGGTCAGCTTGACCAGCGGCTTGGCCAGTTCCTGCAACCAGCCATTGTTGGCGTATGAACCATCCCACACCGAATTGTCCCGGCGGAAGACAATTTCAATCCCGCCGGCAGGCTGCCCATTGGCACTTTTCTTATCAGCCGCGGCCGGAAGTTTCGCCTCGACACGCACCGGATTGGCCGCCGTTCCGGGGATCACCCCGTTCCGCAGCACCGCCTCCCAGGCCTTGTCAAATTCCAGACCCTGCATCTTCAACTGGCCCTGCCAGTACGCCCGCACCGTTTCGTGATCGGTGGTGTCGATCTTGCCCAGCATCGCCCCCAGCAACTGCAAATCGCTTCGGGTGGAATACAACGGCGCGATCAGTGGCTGAATGATGCTGGCCGTCCCATCGTGGCCGCGGGCATCGCCCCAGCTTTCCAGATAGAACGACTGCGGAATGTGCCAATGGCACAAAAATGATGTTTCGTTGTAATGCGAAGACAAATGCACCCGCATCGGAACCTTGTCCAGCGCCTTTTCAAACGCCAGGTCCACCGGGGCATCATAAACAGGGTTGCCGCCCAGCATCACCAGCAGGTCAAGCTGGCCGCCGTTCATCGCATCGGTCAATTCCTTCAGCGAGGCGAACGGCTCCACCGGTTCATATTGCACCGGATCGGTATGGAAAACGGTTGAACCGACATTCCCCAACTTGGCGTTGATCGCATGGGCGATCGCGTGAACCGCCGCCGGTTGATGGTCTCCCACAATCACCAGACTGCGTCCACCATTGCTTTGCAAATCCTTGGCGACGGCCGACACCCAATGGTCAATTTCAGGGGTTCGCAATTCGGAATTGCCGTTGCTCCCCGCCACGCCCAATTGAGCGGCGATCAGTTGAGCCAGATCGTGAATCTGTGCCGCATTCAACGGCAGTCGATGGTCAGCCTTGGCGCCGGTGATCGTCAGTGTGCTTTCGGCGACGTACAAACGGCTCATCGTGTCGGCCGTCGGCACTTCAACCCCTTCACCTTCGGCAAGCCGCCCGGTCTGCGTGACCGACATGCGATCGGTCCCATCACCCTTGCGGAACTTCACCCGCCGTTGCTGAATGAACTGTCGCGCATAGCGCAGGCTGCCGGGGTCTTCCAGCAGGAAATTGCTGTCCAGCGACAAAATCCGCTGGGCTTTGGAAAAGTCGTAAACCGTGTTCACCGGCCGGCCAAACGCCAACTGCGCCCCGGCCGTCACATTGCCATATCCCGCCGGCTCATATTGATGCCATCGCAGGTTCGGATACGCCTTGCGGAGTTCCTGAATCCGGGCATACAACGTCGGCGAAGTGACACTGCCGCTCAGCAACCCCACGCGGATCTTCCCGCGCCCGCCATGCTGGCCAACCCACGCGTCAAAATCCTTCAAAAACGTGTTCCACGAACTGATCTCACCGTGCTTTTTCGGCGTCTGGGCGCGGTTGGGATCGTACATCGACAAAATCGACGCCTGCATCCAGACATTGGTTGAACCCAGACTGGAAGGATGGTCCGGATTGCCTTCGATCTTGGTCGGCCGACCTTCGTGCTGCTCAACCACCACGCCCTGCGCATACCCCCCCAATGTCATCGCCGAGGCATAAAACAGCGGCTTGCCGGGAACCACTTCTTCCGGCGGATAAACGTACGGAACAATCGCCTCATCCGGCCCGCGGGTGCAACCGGCCACACCCAACCCCGCCAGCGCCAGCGAAGCGCCCATCACCTTCAGAAAATTTCGACGGCTCAAATCCCCCAGCCATTCGCTGGCATGTTCCGGAAATTCGCGGTGAACCAGCTCCTCAAACTCTTTTGTGTTCGAAAACTCCTCCAGCGAACGCCAATACCGCTCACCACGCAACGGTTGTTCGTCCGCGGCGACGCCGGCGGTGGCCAGCTTCAGAAGATCCTCTTTGGTTTTGCCTGGACAGTGATCCATTGCGATTTTACCTGTGACACACCGAGCAATTGGTAATCTGATCCTTGCGGACGCCGTATTCCTTCACCAGATACTTGCCCAACTCCAGTTGGCTGGTCGCGTTCCCATGCGCCACATCCGGATGTTCCGGCGTCGGCGGCTGCCAATTCATGTTGAACACCTCTGATCGCGGCCGCAAAAACTTCTCCGGATCGCGATGGCATTGCAGACACCAGTTCATCTGCAATGATGCGTGCTGCCACATCAGCGGCATCCGATCCACCTGCCCGTGGCAAGTGGCGCAACCCACACCCTTGGCGATGTGGATGCTGTGGTTGAAGTAAACAAAATTGGGCAGGTTATGCACCCGATTCCAACGCAGCGGCTTGCCGGTTGCGAAGCTCTGACGCACCGGCTCCAAAATCTGGGCGTTGGTCCAAATCTGCGAATGGCAGGTCATGCACGTCTGCGTCGGCGGCAACCCCGCGAACGAGGAGCTTTCCACGGACGTATGACAATACCGGCAGTCGATCCCCAACCCTCGAACGTGATGTTCGTGGCTGAACGGCACCGGCTGGTCGCGCACCTCACCCTGGCCGGTCACGTACGGTGAACGCTGCACCGAACCGGCGACCCAGGCGATGGCGCCCACGAGAAATACCACGCCAAAGATGCTTGCCTTGGCAATGGTGTTCGCACTGGAATGAAAAATCTGCGGCATTGGCGGGCGGATGCTAATCCTCACCTACCACCCAACGCAAATACTCGCATTCCTATTGACTTTTTAAGATAAAAAGATAGATTTATCCCATAAGAAAATAACCCCCAACCCCCTTGCGGACGGATCATCCACTTCGTACGATCCCCGCGACCCCTCTTGTATTTCTTTCAATCTCATCTTTTCTACTCCACTCCACAATCTCCCGTAGCCACTGATGCGCAATCGCACTTTCCCACTCAACCCCATTCGTGAACTTCTTCACAAGTGACGCGCCGATCCGGTCAACTTTCATATCTTTCGAAACTTGTGTAACCCAACCGCTTGCACTCGTGATTTGAGCATTTCATCGCCCGCGGGCGTCGTCATGGCATGCAAGTGCCTATATGGATGCCTGTTATTTACGATTTCCCCCACTTGCGAATATTTCGCCATTTGTGCTATATCTTCCCGCAACAATCTGACAGGGGCCATTAACAAATAACTTTCGCGCCAACCCTCTGCCCCCGGTTTACAACGGATTTGGCCGGAAATTGCCTTGAGATCGCTCGATGAAGAACCAGAACAAATGGAGCAGCACCGATTTATTGAAAGCCATTCGACAATTGCACCGCCAAGGGTACGACCTGTCCTACAACGCGCTCGCCCGCACCCATCAGGCGATTATTTCCGCATCGGCCTATTATTTTGGTTCCTATCGCAAGGCCGTCGTCCAAGCGGGGTTTGATTACGATCAAATTCGCAAAAAGCCCAAGTGGTCCGAACAGAAAATCGTCGCGGTGATCCGTAAATTACGCCGCGATGGCGAGGATTTGAACTGGAGATCGGTCATTTTGCGCCGCGACGAGGTGGGTCGTGCGGCCAGCGCCGCCGTCAAGCCGCATCTGTTCGGCAGTTGGAATGAAGCGGTTGAAGCGGCCGGTCTGAACCCCCGCCGCGTGTCGCGCTACCGCCGCTGGACAGCCGAAGAAGTCGTCACGGTTCTGCGACAACGAAACGAACGCAAGCTCCCGATCAACGCACTGGCGATCCAGCGCGAATTGCCCGGCCTCTACACCGCCGCCGTGCGACACTACGGAGCCTATGACTTCGCCATCCGCGAAGCCGACATCGACCCGGCCACCATCCGTCAGCGCCGAATCTGGTCCCGCCCGCAGGTCTCCCGCTATCTGCGCGCCTTTGAACGTACCCACGGACATGTCACCCGATCGCTGCTCCGCAAGCACGATCCCGGCCTGTTGCGGGCCATTCCGCTCTATTACCCCACCGTCTCCGATGCCTTCAGTACCCTGCGACTGCGCACCACTCCACCCACTCGTCAGGGCCGGCTTTTCAAGGATGATGCCCCCTACCCCTTCCCCGGTCGGCCGCGCCCCGCCAAAACCGGCCGCAAAAAATCAAAGTCAACCTCCCGCAATGGCGATCGCCTGTTGTTCGCCATGGCGTAAGATCAACCGATGACTGGAATTAACTCGGTTTTCCCAGTCGATCCGGAATCGGAATCACCTGCCCCTGGCGGTTGACGCTCGCGATGGTGGTCGATCCTTCCGCCACCAGCACATCCTGACGTCGTAGCTCATACGCATGGTCGATCCGCACCGCTGTCTGACGGGTGATGCGGGTAAGAAGCGTCAATTCCTCATCATATCGGGCCGGCGACTTGTAATTCACCTGCACCCTGGCCACGACAAAACAGACCCCTTCCCGCTCCAATTCGGCATAATTGTGCCCCGACGCCCGCAGCAATTCGATCCGCCCCAGTTCAAAATATTGCAAAAACCGGCTGTGGTGCAGATATCCCATCGCATCCACCTCCGGGTAGCGAACGCGAATGGTGATCGTGTGTTCTGTCAAATTCATGCGATTACGCCCTGTTTTTCATCAGGCCTTGCCTTGAACAATCGGCCGATCCGGTTACACTACCCTGTTCCACCGGCCGGGGCAAAGTCCCGCCGGAGCCGGACCATTGAAATACGACCGAAAGGATTGATACGGCATGATCAAGGTTAAGTCACGCGGCAGCGAAACCGCCGAGCAGATGCTTCGACGGTTCAAAAAAGCCTGCGAAAAAGAAGGCCTCACCAAGGACATCAAGCGGGTGGCCTATTATGAAAAGCCCAGCGAAAAACGGCGCCGCCGCAGTCGCGGCAAGCCCCGCATCGGCAGCAAAGTGGCCCGCTGACAGACCCGGCACTTTCCGTAGGCCAGGCTGAGCGATTTTTCTTTTTCCCCGTACGGCGCGGCAGCTATGAGCACATCCAACGGCGAGGCGGTTCAAACTGAACATCTGTCCAAGGTGTACAAGGATTTCTGGGGCCGCGACAAGGTGCGCGCCCTCGATGACCTGAATCTCACCATTCATCGCGGCGAAGTCTTCGGACTACTCGGCCCCAATGGATCGGGCAAAAGCACCACGATCAAGCTCCTGCTGGGCCTGATTTTCGCCTCGCGAGGACGGGCCAGCGTCCTGGGCCAGCCGGCCGGCAGCACGCGCATCAACGAACGCATCGGCTTTTTGCCCGAGGAATCGTACCTCTATCGCTTCCTGAATGGCGAGGAAACCCTGCGGTTTTATGGCAGGCTCTTTCGCATCCCCTCACGCGATCTCAAAAAACGCGTCCCCGCCCTGCTCGACACCGTGGGACTGGATGAAAAAAGCCGCAAACGCAAACTCCGCGAATATTCCAAGGGGATGGCCCGGCGCATCGGTCTGGCACAGGCGCTGATCAACAACCCCGACCTGATCCTGCTCGATGAGCCGACCACAGGACTTGATCCCATCGGCACACGCGAAATGAAGGACTTGATCCTGTCGCTCAAGGCACAGGGCAAAACCGTCCTCCTGTGCAGCCATCTGTTGGCGGATGTCCAGGATGTCTGCGACCGGATCACGATCCTGTTCAAAGGCAAAATGCAGACCATCGGCGAGGTTCGCGACCTGTTGCAGGTCAAGGACATCACCCAGGTCCAGACCCGCGGCCTGAACGAAACCCAGATTCAGGAAGTCCGACAGTTTATGTCCCGCCTCGGCGGCCAGGAGACCACCATCACCCACCCCACCACCACCCTCGAAGACCTGTTCGTCCGCATTGTCCGTGAAAACACACCGGACAACGCCGCAACACCGCCACGGCAAGCTTGAATATGCCTCCTATCATCAACGACAACATCGGCTGGTGGATCGCCGGAGCGATCGTCGTCATCGGGTTGGTGGGCTTTGGCCTGCGCGACCTGCTGCGATTCAGCCCCCGGCGCATCTGGGCGATCTCCTCGGTCTCTTTCGCCGAATCGATCCGCCGGCGCGTGTTGTGGATCACGCCGCTGGCGATCATCGGCGTCATCATCGTCTCGCAGCTTCAGCATCCGATCGACGAACAGGATGCCATCCGCCAAACCATCAAATTCTGCCTCTTCGCCACCGGCCTGCTGGTCACCATCGTCATCATCATCCTCGCCTGCACCAACCTCCCCAAGGAAATCGACACCCGCGTCATCTATACCATCGTCACCAAGCCCACCACCCGACTCGAAATCATTCTGGGCAAAATCATCGGTTTCGCCCGCGTTTCGGCCGCCATTCTCATCATCATGGGACTCTTTACCTGGGGCTATCTGCACCTGCGGGCGTGGAACATGCAGCGTTACATCGCGCGGCAACTGATCGACGGCGATGTCGGCCCGGCACGAAAGCCCTCGCTGGAACATTATCAGCAAAGCGGCCTGCTGCAGGCCCGCCAACTTCAGGACTCCGACTCGTACGAAATCTTCGCCAAACTCCCACAGTCCACCGACAGCGTGCGCTGGATGTTCAACGAACAGGATTTTGTCGTCCCCTTCAGGCTCGGTCTGGGTGATGTCGCCCCCGCCGACTGGCAATCCGGCCAACCCCTTCCGCCGTTGATGATCCTGGCCCACGTTTACACTCAGGAAGCCCCCCTCACCGATGAGCAACAGGAACATCTCGGCGGCGATCTGCTCCGCGGGCTGGGCACCGACACCGGCGGCCCGCGGCTGTCCGATTCCCAATCCACCATGACCGCCAAACGGCCCGCCCCCAAAGTGGCCGTCCAAATCCTCGACCGCAATGGCTACACCCTGCTGGCTCCCAACATCCTCAACGCCACCAGTCTGACCCTCCACGAAGACCAGCCGCTGCAAATCCAAATCCCCGCCGAACAGGTCATGACCCTTGTCAACCACGGCCGGTTTTTCGTCTCCATCACCGGCGCATCCCCCGGATGGATGTACGGCGCGGATTCCAACCCGGTCATCATCCTCGCCCCCACCCCGCAGCCGGGCAAATTCAATCAAATTCCCCCAGCACCCGACCCGCGCGACCCCAGCCGCCACACTCCACCCATCTTTCAAGGCCGAAGCGGCACGCACGGCCAGCAACTTCGCGGCGGCCCGGCGGAATTCAACCCCGTCGGCATCTATCGTTTTCACAATGTCCCACTCCCCGCCTCCGGACAAGTCCCCTTCGAGATGCGCGTCGGCATCGAACGGACCGGAGATGAACTGAGCACCTCCACCGATGACCTGACCCACTTGTCGATCTCCGCGCGCAATCTCAAAACCGGCGTCATCAGCGACCCCATCACCATCACCCCCGAAAGCCTCCGCCCCACTTATTTTTCCCTGCCCGCCAGCGCCCTGGGGGATGGCAATTTTGAGTTGATTCTCCGCAACCACACCAACGGCCATTGGATCGGCCTGCAAACCAACAGCGTCTTCGTCGTCACCAGCCACCAGCCCTTCATCGCCAACCTCGCCAAGAGCCTGTTGATCCTCTGGCTGATGACGCTGCTGGTCATCATCATCGCGATCCTGTGCAGCACCTTCCTGTCGTGGCCCATCGCCGTGGTCTTGACCATTGTGCTGCTGCTGGGGCGATGGGGTGTGATGCAACTGGGGGACACCCTCGGCAGCGGCATCGGCAACCAGATCGCCACCGATTTTGGTTTCTCCGATCCCAGTCAGGCCAAGGTGGTCAGTTCCAGTGTTGAGGCGCTGACCAAGGCCCTGACCGCCGTCTCCCATGTCCTGCCCGACATCAGCAAATTCTCGGCCACCGAGGATGTTGAACGTGGCGTGATGGTCCCCACCGCCCGACTGGCCGAATCAAGCGCCGTCGCCTTTGGATTTGGTCTGCCGATGATCGTTCTGGCCTACATTTTCCTGAAAAACAAAGAGGTGGCGCCGTGAGAGGGCGAACCCCGGTCATTATCCTGCTCATCGTCGCATTGCTGGCCACCGGCGTCACCAGCCAGTTCGCCTTCAACCGCCGAAATGCCGCGACGCACCGCCCGGGCCAGCTCGCCTCATCCGACACCGGCGCCTCATCCCTGGCCGGCATGAACAGCTATGCCCTGGCGCTGCTGCTGGGCGGCCTGCGCGGGCCTTTGGTCATGATGCTCTGGTCCAGCAGCGAAGCCCAGAAAAACGAGAAAAACCTCGAAGATTTCGACACCAAGGTCGAATGGATTCGCCTGCTCCAGCCCGAATTTGACACCGTTCACATCTTCCAGATCTGGAACAAGGCATACAACATCTCCGTTCAGATGGCGAGTCTGGCCAACAAGTACGCCACCATCCTCGACGCCCTCGACTACGCCCGCAAAATCGACCGTCAAAAACCCAACGACATCAACATCGTTGAGGCCATCGGTCAGATTTACTTCGACAAGCTCGGCAACAGCGCCGAAAAGGATTACTACACCCAGCGCGTCCGAACCGAAACCCAGTGGCGACCAGCCGAACGCACCCACCCCGGCGACATCGGCTGGCGACGCACCCGCCTCGATCCCATCCTCGACCAAAAAGGGAATCTCCTGCCCGAACTCACAAAGCCGCGCATCGCCCGACCTGAGGGTCTGCCGGCCGACAGCGAATGGAACAACGGCGCGGAATACCAATACCTCGAACCCTACCAACCTTTCCCGTATGGCGTCTCCGCATTTGCAATCGCCTACAACTTCTTCAAACAGGCGCAGGTTCTCCAGAGCGTCGGTAAACAGCACCACATCCAGCTCAGTTCCATGGTCGTTGACAGCCGACCCGCGCTGGCCCTCGAAAGCTGGGCGCGCGATGAATGGACCCGCGCCGGCGAAGCCGAACTCAAAGCCTTCGACAAACCCCTCCCCAGCGAACCCCTCGACAAGCAGATGGCCACCGCCTCATTGCCATTAAACGCCACCACCACTCATCTGGAACTGATTGACGCCGCCCTCTATTCGTATCAGCTGATCCCGCGACTCTGCCACGATTCCATCGCCGAGTTTCGGCGTCATCTGCTGAGCTACTCAACCAATTTCTGGACCTACATGAGCCACATCGACGAGCTGCAGGCCATCGCCGATCTGACCCAGGGGGACCATGATTATCTGGCCGCCACCCGCGCCAGCGGCGAAGTCCGCCGGAATTTGATCCAATCCGCCGAACACAGCTACACGGCCGCGGCGGCCGGCTTTCGCCGGATCATTCTCAAGTATTATGTGGATCAGCCGATCCTCGACCGCATTCTCCCCCACGGCGTCACCAAGGAGACGGTTGAAAAAATCCCCGCCGACCAACTGCAAACCCTCCTTAACCGTGTCCAGCAAATCCTCGCGGCCCGTCCCGCCGGCATCAACCCGCACACCGAGGATGTCGCTGAATATCACTACTACATCGATCGCGCCAATCTGCGCCTCGCCCAGATCAAATCTGTGAAATAACGCCCGACGGCACATAAGTGCAATCCGGTTCGGCCGCCAGCGGATCGCCGCTCATCGCAAAGCTGCGTGCCCGGCTCCCCCCGCAGATCGAACGATAGTCGCACACCCCGCACTTGCCCCTCAGTTGATCGGGGTCTCTCAATGACTTGAACAGACTCGAGTTCTGATACGCCTCCACCACCGAATCTTTGGGGAATCGTCCGCATTCCACCGGCAAAAAACCGCTGGGGTATATCTCGCCAATGTGACTTACAAACATCACCCCTTTGCCGTCATTGGTCCCGACAAATCGCGACGGGGCGGCCGGCATTTGCGGGCGATCCTTCCGTTGTTGAATCATAAACCGCCGGTAATGCGGCGCTTCGGTCGTCTTGATCGCAAACTTCCTCCGCCTTGACTCGGCCATCAGACGACCAAAAACCCCTTCGATCTGCTCCCCGCTCAGTCGTTCCCCCGCCAGCCCCCTTCCGGTCGGCACCAGAAAAAAGACCGACCACAACACGATGTCATATCGTTCCAGCAATTCCGCGATCCGCTCCATCTGTTCAACATTGTGTTGTGCGATCGTCGTATTGATCTGCACCGGCAACCCCACCTCGATCGCCTTCTCGATAATGGCCAGTGTCCGCGCAAAACTCCCCGGAACCCGCCGAAAACCATCATGTGTCCCGGCGTCCGCCCCATCCAGACTCACCGCGAACCGATGCAACCCCTCCTCTTTCAACCGCTCGATCACCTCCCCCGTCACCAGCGGCGTCGCCGAGGGGGTCATCGCCACCTCCAGCCCCTTTTGTGATGCATAACGCACCAGATCAAAAATATCATTCCGCTTGATCGGATCACCCCCCGTCAGCACCAGCAAAGGCGGCCTTGGAAATGTCGTCAATTGCGCAATCAACTGCCGCGCGTCACTGTTGCCCAATTCCAGTGGATGGGCCTTTCGCTGCGCATCCGCGCGGCAATGGACGCACAACAGATTGCACGCCCGTGTCACCTCGTAAAAAACCAGCAAAGGACTGTGCGCAAAATCAGCCTCCCCATAGGCCGGACGTCCAACAGGCCGAATTTCGCCCATGACATCTACCCTACCACCCAAAACATGGATATCAAGATGCGATTATGCTATAATTCGCCCATGGTCGAGCTAACCACCGATCAAATCAGCGACTTGCTGGACAACACCCTGATCGGTCGGCTTTGCATGGCTAGCCAGGATGGGCGCCCTTATCTGCTCCCATTCCCTTTCTGCTGGGCCGATGGTGCGATCTATCTCCGTGTCGCCATGACCGGCCGAAAGGGTGAAATTCTGACTCAAAACCCACAGGTCTGCTTTGAAATTGACACTTTCACCGACACCCTCGACCAATACGCCTCCGTTTTGGCCGAGGGACGGATCGAAACCGTAACCAACCTCGACGAAAAAGCACGCATCCGCACCCTCAACAGTGCCAAATATCAACGTCTTCGCAAAGGCCACCGTCCCGGCCACGGCCGACAAACCCCGCTCGAAGCCCTTCCGCTATGTAAAATCATCATTGCACACCTGAGTGGAAGGCGTAATGATCCGCCACAAGTGATTGAATCTCAAGGAGTTACCGATGGTCGCGCAAGGCCGACGTGTCTCGCTCAATGACCATGTGGCTCAGACGACGCCCCCGGTTGTGCAATTGGCCAATGCGATCCATCGCAGATTTTTTGTCGCCGCGATTGCGCTGGTTATGACATTCGGCGCGACATGGGGCGCGTGGCTCCTGTGGCGGATCGGATTTCTTGGCAATTTCACCGGCATCTCCGTCCACGAAATCAACGCCCACGGCCACGCCCAGATTTTCGGCTGGGTTGGGTTGTTTATGATGGGGATCGGGTATCAGGTCTTCGCCCGCTTCTGGCAGACCACGCTGACCGCCCCGCGACTGGTGATCCCTGTCTTTGTCGCGATGACCGCCGGCATCGTCCTACACACCATAGGCCAGGCCACCGCTGATCAATGGTCGGCGGCGGTTCCGATTTCAACCGTTGGCGGGGTTCTCGAACTGGCCGCCATCATCACGTTTTGTGTCCAGATGTTGGCCACCTTCCGCGCCAGCACCAAGAAATTTTCCCCATCGGTTGGTTTTATCTTCATGGCGTTGTTCTGGTTTGTCGCCATGGCCGCGATGGATCTGTGGCACACCCACGCCACCATGACCGCCCCCACACGCGACCGGCTGCTTTGGTATGTCTCCACCTATCAGGCCCCGCTTCGCGACATGCAAGTGCATGGCCTGGCTGTATTTATGATTCTCGGAGTCAGCCTTCAACTGCTGCCGGCCATGTATGGAATCCGCCCGGCGTCACCCCGTCGAAACTGGATCGCATTGGGGATGCTCACCCTGGCGGTTGTGGGCGAATGTCTGATTTTCGTCGCCTATCGCTGGACTGGCCTGCATGTCATGGCCGCGTTATTGATGATCCCATGGCTGATGATCGCCATCGGCATCGCCATGATTGTCCTGCCCTGGAAACTCTGGAAGCCATTTCGACAGACTGACCGAAGTGCCAAATTCATCCGCATCGCCTATCTCTGGCTGGCGGTTTCATTAACCATGCTGCTGTTTCTGCCGGTCTATTTGTCGATCAGTAAAATCCCCTTCAGTCATGCCTATTATGGTGCCATCCGCCACGCCATCACGGTGGGATTCATCTCGCTGATGATCATGGGCATCTCCGCGCGGGTTGTGCCCACTTTTAATGGCGTCAATCCCGTGGGTCTCTCTTCATTGTGGGGGCCGTTTGTTTTGATCAATGTCGGGTGTTTTCTGCGTGTCAGCACGCAAACCCTGACCGACTGGCATCCCGCCTTTTACACAATCATCGGAATCAGCGGCGTATTGGAAGTGATCTCACTCGCCTGGTGGGGGGCGGGACTGATCTCCATCATGCATCAAGGGAAAAGAAAACTTCGGGAACAGGCCCCGATTCGCACGCACCCCAACCGCTTTTTTGCGAATCAAACCCCGGAGGATGATTCAATCATGTCTCCGGCGATTTCCTCATCGCTCAGATAACACCCCGGATCGGACGCCCACGGATCGCCCGTCATCGCCTCGGCCCGCGCCCGCAACGCCCCGCCGCACATTTCCTTGAATCGACAGGTGGCGCAACGCCCTTTGAGCAATCCCAGCCGATCCTTCAACCCCGCCATGACCGGATCGGTGACATCCTGCCAGATTTGGGAAAATGGCCGATCCTTCACATTTCCAAAACTCCGTCCCATCGAAAACTGGTCCGCGTGAACATGGCCATAAAAATCGATACTCGCCACCCCCACGCCGCTGGAATATCGCCCGCCGCCATTCCAACTGAGCATCTGATACACCTGCTCGGCCCGCGAATGACCCTGGTCCTTCATTTTCAGGTACATGTATGGCCCATCACAGTGGTTATCCACCGTCAGGATTTCGACCCGTTTGCCTTTATTGATCAGTCGTTGCGTCTGCTCAAATATCGTATCCACCGCCTGGCGCGACTCTTGTGCATTCAAGGCCATCAAATCTTTCCCTCGGCCGGCCGGGCATAGGTGATAAAAACAGGCCCGATTGATCCCCTCCCGCTCGATGAAGGCAAAAATCGCATCCAAATCCTGCGCGGTTTGACGGGTGATGGTCAGACGTAAACCCACCTTCTGCCCCACATCCACACAATGTCGAAACCCGCGCATGGTCCGCTCAAACGCACCCTTTTGGCCGCGAAAATGGTCATGAATCGCGGGGTCGGCGCTGTCGAGACTGATGCCGACGTAGGCAAATTTCAATTCCTTGAACCGCTCGGCCGCCTTCCGGTCGATCAATGTGCCATTGGTGGAGAGGACCACATGCAAACCCAATTGCCGTGCGTATGCCGCCAGTTCAAACAAATCCGGGCGAACCAGCGGTTCGCCACCGGAAAACAGAACCGCCGGGACGTGAAAATCCGCCAGATCCTCCAATACCCGCTTGCACTGATCGGTGGACAACTCTCCCGGATAGCGCATCGCCTCCGAATCGCTGTAGCAGTGCAGGCATTTGAGATTGCACGTACGCGTCAAATTCCACACTACAATCGGCCGGCGTTCGGCGGCGCTGTCCGCCAACCCCAACCGTTCATGTTCCGGCGGGTCGATTTGCGTGATCCGCCTTCCATACCGATGCGGCGTGCTGGCCGTCTCCAGGCCGCAATACAATGCACTAACATCTATCATGGCCACCTTTCACTCATCATATAATTATAGCTGTATATCCTAATATCTGATATTATACTCGGTGGCTAGACAAGCATACTCTGGATTTGCCGTTTTCTTTGAAGGCTCTTTCTGGAGGTATTCCCATGACTGGCGTCCATCTTCATCTGCTACTGAGTCATGTACCGGTGATCGGCATATTGATTGGTGTGGTGTTGCTGGCTTGGGGGACTCTCCGTCGCAGTGATGATTTGTCAAAAGCAAGTCTGATTCTGTTTATCGTGCTGACACTTTTAAGCATTGTAACCCTCCTGACCGGCGAATCAGCCGAAGATACTGCCGAACGATTGGCCGGGGTGGACAAAGCTTCGATCGAGCGTCACGAAGATGCCGCCAAGCTTGCCGCAATTTCGATGTATGTTCTTGGCGCGGCTTCACTGGCAGTGCTGGTGATCGTTCAATGGTTTCGAAGAGCCGCCCGAGGGGCACTTGTTGCAGTGTTGCTGCTGTCAATCGTTTCAGCCGGAATGATGGTCTGGACAGCAAATCTGGGCGGCAAGGTCCGTCATACTGAAATTTTATCCGGCCAGTCGGTGTCACAGGCCAGCCATCCCAATCACTGAATTGCATCTTTTGATGCCTTCCTCGCCTCGCGACAGCATCACTGTTTGCGTATATATTCTATTGTCATGGAACATGCGATTCCGATGTTATACTCTCAAAAGGAGGTGTATTATCGTCACGCAGACCATGCTTGAACCCCCCGCCGCCCGCATGAAGGGAGCCTGTCAATTTGCCATAGAGGCGGCCCGGCACGCCTTTCATACCCGATGCAGCAATGTCATCGTGCTGGATGTCAGCGGCCTCTCTCCCGTGACCGATTTTTTTGTCATCGCCACCGGAACCAGCGCCACGCAGATGCGGGCGGTCGCCAATCAGGTGGGAGCGTTGGGTGAAAAGAGCAATTTTGCCCCATTTTCAACCTCCGGCCAAGAAGGGGAATCTTGGATTCTCGTCGATTGCATCGACGTGGTTTTCCATGTTTTCAATGGTGATTCACGCCCGTATTACGACCTGGACAATCTCTGGGGGGATGCCCCACGGATTGATTGGCGAAAAGACATGCCACCCACCCGCGGCGCGATAAAATGATTGCATTTTGTTGGTCCGACACAGCCGGATTTACGGTTCGGAGTCGTAGAGGGTTGGCTCGCCGCGCTCGATGTATTTGATTCCCAGGTGCTGATATGCCTTTGGAGTGGCCCGTCGGCCTTGGCGGGTGCGGGTGAGGAACTTTTGTTGAAGTAGATAAGGCTCGATGACATCCACCAGGGTGTCGGTTTCTTCGCCCATGGTGGCGGCGATGGCTTCGATGCCGGCCGGGCCGCCGTCGTAGACTTCGATGAGCGTTTTCAGAACCGTGCGGTCCTGTTCATCCAGCCCAAGTGAGTCGATCCCTTCCAGTTCGAGCGCATCGCGTGTCACCGCGAGGGTGAACTGCCCTTTTTTCTCAACATCCGCAAAATCGCGCACCCGGCGCAACAGTCGATTGGCGATGCGGGGTGTGCCGCGGCTGCGCTGGGCGATTTCCCACAATGCCTTATCATCCGGCTCCAGCTTCAGTTGCGCTGAATTTTGGCGCAATATCTCATGCAGGGATTCTGGGGCGTAAAACTGCAAATTCAACGGAAGACCAAACCTCCCGCGCATCGGCCCGGTCAGCAACCCCATTCGCGTGGTGGCCCCCACCAGCGTGAAGGCCGGCAGGGGCATTGTGATCGTCCGGGCGTGCATCCCCGCATCCAGCGTGATGTCGATCTTGAAATCCTCCATCGCCGGATAGAGATATTCCTCCACCACGGCCGGCAGGCGGTGAATCTCATCGATGAACAGGATGTCCCCATCCTGCAATTTGGTGAGAATTCCGGCCAAATCCGCCCCTTTGGTCAACGCCGCACCGTTGGCCACATGAACATGCGCCTTGACCTCGTTGGCGATGATGTGCGCCAGCGTCGTCTTCCCCAGCCCCGGCGGGCCGTGCAACAAAACGTGCTCCACCGGCTCATTGCGCTGCCGTGCCGCCTCCACCGCGATCCGCAACTTGCGAATCAACGGCTCCTGCCCGATGTACTGGTTGAAATATTGCGGCCGTAGCGCGTAATTGAAACGGCTCTCCTCCTCCCCTTCGCTCTCCCTCGATACCAGACGTTCACGCGGCATGTCAATTGTTTTAGCGATCAACATGAACATCACAAGTCATCGGGATGGAACCGAAGATTTTGTTACAGCCAGGCCAATATGATCCACACGGCATGTGCGCACGAAATCACGCCTATAATCCAACAAACCTTCCTGACCCTAATGGCACTAAATCTAGCGTCGTAACTGTTTACCGTCACAATAATTTTCAGGGGCGCGCGATTGAGGGGAATCGGTTAATCTTGTCACGTAGGATGGAGCGCGACGAGGTT
>JADLBV010000138.1 GCA_020847545.1 Phycisphaerales bacterium | reverse complement strand
TCATGGCGGTGGGTGGATGTGGGGGTCTTTTTATTCGGATATGGCCTGTTGGTGGGGGTCATGGGGGCTTGGAGCCGGTGGGTGAGTCGGCGGATTCATCGGGGAAATATTTCCAGGCATCTGCGCCGATTTACCCGTGCGATGTTTTTGGCACGAATTGGGGTGGCGGTGTGGCTGGGGTGGGGATTGTTCGCTTTGGGATGGGGGGAATTTGTGTTGGACATGATGGGGCGGGCGGGGAGATGGACGATTCAGACGCCGGCGGCATTGGCGGGGACATTGCCGGCGTTGTTGGCGTGGGCGGGGCTGTGGTGGTCGCAATATCCGGCCGACCGGGCGTTGCGTGAGCAGAGCCTGTTGAGCGCATTGGAATATGGGCTGCCGGTCTTCGCGCCGCCGGGTTTTCGCAGTTATCTTAAGGCGAACCTGCGATTGCAGATGCTGTTCACGGTTGTGCCGGTGGTGATGCTGCTGGCGGCGCACGATCTGTTGCTGGTGACGGTGCTGGAGCCGTTTCGGATCACGCCGCAGGAACGGCCTTGGCTGAATTTCGGGTTGCTACTGGTGGCATCAGGGGCGATTTTCGTGATCGCCCCGGAGATATTGCGATGGGTGTTGCATACACAGCCTCTGGAAGATTCCCCCTTGCGACGACGGATGGAGGAACTGTGTCGACGGCACGGGATGAAATATCGCGATATTCTCCTTTGGCGCACCGACAACAACATGGGCAACGCCGCGGTGATGGGGGTGATCCCCCGATTTCGTTACATTCTCCTGTCCGATTTGGTGCTGCAGACGATGACCGATGAGCAGATCGAGGCTGTGTTCGCGCACGAATTGGGGCATGTGGTCCATCGGCACATGCTCTGGTATCTGTTGTTCGTGTTGATTTTCATGTTCGCGCTGATCGGGCCGGGGCAGTGGGTGGAGTCTCATTTGAGTTTTACCTGGCTGGGGCATTGGGTGTTGCAGGATGTGGCGCAAAAGCTGGTGGAACTGGTGCTGTTGATTGGGGCGGGGGCGATATTTTTGCTGTCATTTGGTTATGTCAGCCGTCGATTTGAACGGCAGGCGGATGTTTTCGCGGCCCGGACGATGCAAGGTGAGGCCGCATTGGAAAAGGCGCAGGATTCTCGCTCGCATGTGGGGGCGCATGGGGCGCGGATTTTTCGCTCCGCCCTGCATCGGGTGGCGGCGATCAACAACATTCCGGTGGCGGCGCGAAGCTGGTGTCATGGAAGCATCGCCTCGCGGATGGATTATCTGGAAAATCTGGCGCAAAATCCGCAGCGGACCTGGGCTTTTGACCGGCTGATGTCGCGGTTGTATCTGGCGATGATCCTGGTGCTGATTTTTTCGCTGGCCTGGGTGGTGAAAGCGGATTCATTGCAACAACCCGGGCCGGGCGCGGCTTCGGGACAGGAGAGCAATTGGTGATGGAGAGTCCTTCGGAACATCCCGAGCAACCGAATCGAGCCAACCGCGAGCCGCTGGTGGCGGCGGGGGAGATTGATTGTCAGGTGGCCGACTTGACCGCGACGATCAGCGCCACCATGCCGTTGAAACTGGCGCAATGGCGGCTGCGCGAGTTTGACCAGTGGATTCCGATCGATGGGGATGGGGATGCGCCGATCGGGCAACTGGTGGCGCACAATTCAACCGGGCCGTTGCGGTTGGGGTATGGCGCATGGCGGGATCTGCTGCTGGGGTGTCAATTTACCAATGGACAAGGTGAATTGATCACGGCCGGCGGGCGCACGGTTAAAAATGTCGCGGGGTATGACCTGACAAAATTCATGGTCGGCCAGCATGGCGCGTTTGGTCAGATTGTGACGGTGACTTGTCGAACCTGGCGTCGGCCGGCAGGTGCGGTGGTGGCCGAATTCGCGCCGGATGATGAGATACTCCATCGGCTGATGCCCAGCGCCTGTCGGCCGCAATGGGCGATGCGGATTGAGGGGGCGTTGTTGTGCGGATATCTGGGGGATGAGCCGACAATCGAGTTTTATTTGAGGGAATTGCCCCGGTATGCGCCTAAGATCATCCAGCGGCGCAGCGAGCAGGATGACATCGCCGACCGCGCGGAGCGGTGGCGGTCGATGCCGCCCGAAACAGGGGTTTTGACAAGGATGACGGTTCCGCCAAGTCGGATTGATGAACTGGTACGGCTGGCGGATTTGCGGCAATGGTCGGCCGATGCGGCCTTTGGGATCGTGTTGTGCCGTGATGAGCAATTGGAAGAAGCCGCGCTGCGCAGGGCGGTGGATGCGGTGGGGGGTGGATTGATGTTTTGTCGGGATGGCCGCTGGAGCCATTATCCGGTTTCGCCGGCCGAGCGCCAGATATTGCTTCGGCTGAAACAGGCGTATGACCCTGAGAATCGACTGGTCCCCTTGCCGTTGGAAGTCTGATGAACGCACCGTTGCCGGTATTGAATGATCCTCCACGGGATGAACCCGAGCGGTCGTTGATCCTCGATCCGCGCACCTATGAACAGGCGCTCAAGTGTGTGCATTGCGGGTTGTGTCTGCCGGCGTGTCCAACCTACGTTTTGACCGGCCACGAGGCCGATTCGCCGCGCGGGCGGATCCAGTTGATGCGCGGGATGGTGGATGGTGCGATTGAACTGACGCCCGCGGTGCGCGAGCATCTGGATTTGTGTCTGGATTGCCGGGGGTGCGAGACGGCCTGCCCCAGTGGGGTGATTTACCACGAGTTGATCGAGGAGACACGCTGGCGGATGGAACAAAAGGGGCAGGCGCCCCTGTCGTTTCAGGGTCGGGTGATGCGATGGTTGTCGATGAATCTTTTTGTGCATCCGACCCGGTTGAAACTGGCGGTGTTGCCCGCCCGGCTGATGCAGAAGATCGGGTTGTACGCGCTGCTGCGAAAGACGGGGTTGTTCAAACTGTTGCCGATGCAGTTTCGCAAGATGGAGCAGATGCTGCCGGCACAGGGGAAATTGTGGCCGGCGAGATTGCCGCAGCGGATGGAACCGCTCAACAAGGCCGAGGGTCAGCCGCGTCGGGTGGGGTTTTTCGCCGGGTGCATCGGCAGCGTGATGTTCGACACGCCCAATCGACAGGCGGTGGAACTGCTGGCGGCCGCCGGGGCGGAGGTGTTGATTCCGCACGCGCAAGTCTGCTGCGGGGCGATTCATCACCACAGCGGCGCGCCGACACCGGCGGCGGTCATGGCCAAACGGAACATCGATGTCTTTTTGCCCAAGGATGGGCCGGGCGTGGAATTCATCACCACCAACATCGCCGGTTGCGGTGCGATGCTGCACGAGTATGACCATTTATTGCGGGATGATCCGGAATATGCACCGCGTGCGAAAGAGTTCGTCAAGCGGGTGAAGGACATTAGCGTCGTGTTGCTGGAACTGGGATTGCCAAAGATGAACCATCCAGTCAACCGGACGGTGACTTATCACGAGGCGTGTCATCTGGTGCATGGGCAAAAGGTGAGCGGTCCGCCAAGACAACTGCTGGCGAAAATTCCGGGCCTGAAACTGGTTCCTCTGCCCGAAAGCGACCTGTGTTGCGGCGCGGCCGGGACATACAACCTGACCCAGCCCCAGATGGCAACCGCGCTGGCCGAACGAAAATTATCGAACATCGCGACGACGAATGCGGAGATTTGCGCTACCGGAAACGTGGGATGCGCGATGCACATCCAATCAGAGGCGGCCGCGCGGGGGCAGAAAATAACGGTTGTGCATCCGGTGCAACTGCTCCATGAGGCGGTATTTGGGAAATGAGTTGCGGGTTTGGCATATTGCACATCTCTTGGGAAATGATCTGTAGGGTGGGCCTAGGCCCAATGCCGTCCGGCACTGTGGGTCAAATGTTTCGGTCGCATGAGAATGCGTGTTGGTTGAGCATCCACAGGTTTGGAGTCACACTTTTTACGCCTGAAAGCGCCTTCTCCTGGGCGGCCCAGGCGCATGCGGCAGCGGCGGCGGAC
>JADLBV010000137.1 GCA_020847545.1 Phycisphaerales bacterium | reverse complement strand
GTCCGCCGCCGCTGCCGCATGCGCCTGGGCCGCCCAGGAGAAGGCGCTTTCAGGCGTAAAAAGTGTGACTCCAAACCTGTGGATGCTCAACCAACACGCATTCTCATGCGACCGAAACATTTGACCCGCAGTGCCGGACGGCATTGGGATGAACCCCACCCAACGAAATTTCAATCAATCGCGTGGTTTGCTTTCCACCCACGTTCCCGCGCCGTTGGACCAGCGTTCCTGTTTCCAGATGGGGACATCCACCTTGAGCGTGTCGATCAACCAACGGCAGGCCTCAAACGCCTCGGCGCGGTGGGGACAGGCTACAGCTATTAAAACCGAGCTTTCACCCAAAGACACCCGGCCGACACGATGCAACAGGACCGATCGGATGATTGGCCATTGCGATCGGGCGCGAGTCAGCAGGTTTTGCATCTGAACCAGCGCCATATCCGGATAGGCCGCGTAATCGAGTGATGTCAATTCCTGTCCATCGGCGGCGGTTTGCCGGCGGGTGGTTCCAAGAAATAGATTGATCCCGCCGGCGCGCGGGTCGGTGACCCGACGGGTTGCCCATTGCACATTCAATTCATCGCAAAACAATCCCACCCAGTCGAGACAATTGTGTGGTTTGGCCCAATGATCGGCCGCATGAAGCAGATTGGTGGTGATGATCGGATCGGAGCCATAACCGCGCACAATAGCGGTGATGCCATTGCGCGACAATTCCATACCGCCGAGGATCGCGCCACCCGCGGATTGAGCGATCAGTGTTGATTCCGGGACGCTTTGGGGCAGGTCCGCGATGGGCCAGAGCGCCGGCCGATTTGTTGGCCAATGGTCATCGTCGTGTTGGGGTCGGATCGTGAACTTCACACAAATACCTTACGCCGCATGGGCGCGATGGACAAGATCACTCAACTGACGGTAACGGACTCACAGTTGGGTGCTGGCGAGCGTGCGAATATACTGACAGGCAGGGAAACCAAGAGAGGATTCATTCATGGCCTATTTGCTCGGAATCGACATTGGCACCAGCGGAACCAAGGCACTGGTTTGCGACCGCAAGGGGAGAGTGCTCGCCACGGCAATGGCGGAGCATCCGATTGAATCGCCACGGCCGGGATGGTCGCAGCAAGACCCGCGTGATTGGTGGAAATCGACCGTGCAATCCATCAGGGGGGTGTTGAAGAAAGCAAAGGTCAACGGCAAAGAGGTCAAGGGGATCGGTTTGTCGGGGCAGATGCACGGCAGCGTTTTTCTGGGGGATGGCATTGAACCATTGCGGCCGGCGCTGCTGTGGAACGATCAACGGACGGCCGTGCAGTGTGAGGAAATCACCCAAAAAGCGGGTGGCCGCGAGGCGTTGATCGAACTGGTGGCCAATCCCGCGTTGACGGGGTTCACCGCGCCCAAGATTTTGTGGGTGCGCGAGCATGAACCGAAGATTTATGCCCGAACCAAACACATTCTGCTCCCCAAGGATTACATCCGACTTCGCATGACCGGCGAATATGCCACCGAAGTTTCCGATGCCAGCGGGATGTTGCTGCTGGATGTGGTGAATCGCAACTGGTCGAGCAAATTGCTGCAAATACTGGAGATCGACGAGGCGTTGTTACCCCGATTGCATGAGTCACAGGAAGTGACGGGGGTTTTACATCGACAGGCGGCACGGGAATTGGGATTGGTCGAGGGGACGCCGGTCGTCGGCGGGGCGGGGGATCAGGCGGCCGGCGCGGTGGGCAATGGGATCGTCACCGGCGGCATCGTCAGCGCCACACTGGGGACCAGCGGGGTGGTCTTCGCCCACGCGGATCAGCCCAGGCGCGACCCGTTGGGCCGGGTTCATACGATGTGCCATGCGGTACCGGACAAATGGTGCATCTTCGGGTGTATGCTGGCGGCCGGCGGGTCGTTCCAGTGGTTCCGCAACCAGTTGGGCCAACAGGAGATACAGACGGCCAAGCAGCGCAAGGTGGACCCCTATGCGCTGCTGATCGAACAGGCCGCCAAGGCACCGTCGGGTGCGGAGGGGCTTTTCTTTTTGCCCTATCTGACCGGCGAGCGCTGCCCGCATCCCGATCCCAACGCCCGTGGCGGATGGATCGGCATCACCTCGCGCACCAGTCGGCGGGAGATGATCCGGTCGTTGCTCGAAGGGGTGACATTCGGGATGCGCGACGCCTTGAGGATCATTCAGGAGATGGATGTCGCGGTGTCGCAGGTGCGGGTGTCGGGGGGTGGGTCACGGTCGGAGTTCTGGCGGCAATTGCAGGCGGATGTCTACAACAAGCCGGTGGTGATGACCAACGCCGGCGAAGGGCCGGCCTATGGAGTGGCGTTGCTGGCGGGGGTGGGGACGGGCGTCTGGAGCAGCGTCGAACAGGCCTGCCGGGCGTGCATCAAACCGGTGGAGAAGATCAGACCGAATAAAAAGTCGGCGGCGCTGTATGAGAGGTATTACCAGACGTATCAGAAACTATATTTTGATCTGAAGGATCGATTTGGCGAGATCGCCGGGTTGGTGGGATGAGGTTGTTTTTATGCCGGCCGGCCAAGGCGATGTTCGGTGCCGGCGCGTAGACGGGCGATGTTGGGACGGTGTTTAAGGATGATCAACGCCGCAACCAGCACGGCCGCGATCAACAACGGCAGTTGCTGCGAGAAAACAGGCCAGTGGTTGATCAGGCCGTAGATCAGGTAGATGATCGGAAAGCAGGCGACGCCGATGACCGAGGCGAGGCTGATGTATCGCCAGATGAAAAAGACAAGGATGAAGACGCCGATGCTCAACAGGCCGGGGATGGTGTAATAGGGGAATAGCCCCAGCAGCACCCCGGCGCTGGTGGCGACCCCTTTGCCCCCTTTGAAGCCCAGAAAAAAGCTGAACATGTGGCCAAGGATGGCCGCCAGGCCGATCGCCAGCCAGAGGAGATAAATGCCCGTCCCCGCGATGGGGTGGGCGAATGAGCCGCCATGCCGTGATACCAGCCAAGCGGCCGCCAGCATCGGCAGCAGGGATTTGAGCAGGTCTAGCGTGAAGACCAGCCAGAAATAGCGCAATCCCAATATCCGCCCGATGTTGGTGGCGCCGATGTTCCCCGAACCGCTTTTGCGCGGGTCAACCCCTTTGGCCAGACCGACCACCAGGCCGAAGGGGATCGAGCCGAGCAGATATCCAACCGGAATAAGCAACGACAGCGAGACAGCGGTGGTCATGGCGGGTAGGTTTTAACCGAAATTTCAGGGAAGGTCACAGGTCGGATCGTTGGTTATTCTTAGTCGGCGTCCGAGTGGCCGATAAGTAGGCAAGATGGAAGGCAAATATACAAGTTATGGGAAGTTTCTGGCGGTGCGTGCCCAGCGGGCGGCCTTGCGGGTGGTGTTGCGCCCATTGATGCGATGGAACCGGCTGGATGACCCGATGCCGGGATATTCGATTGTCATCGCCTGCCACGCCCACTTTGCGCGAATGCTGATCGGCAATCTGCGTCTGTTGATGAAGCAGGATTTGAGCGATTTGGATCGGGTGATCATCTGTTTTGATGGGCCCAAGGCCGCCGAATTGGAGCGGTTTGAGCAGGATGCGAAGAAGGAATTTGGAAAGCTCAATATCTTGTGTGTTCACCAGTCGAACATGCAATCGGTGGTATTGCGGAAGATCGGCTGGGGGTGGGTGGATTGCTGGCTATCGTACGCCAGGGGGATCGCGGCATCCCGGACGCGGTGGGTGATGTTGCATGACATGGATGCCTTTTTGCTTCAGGGTGATTTGATCGCGACTCGGTTTGAGCGGATGAAGCAAAGCGGGGCCAATTTCATGGGGATTCGCTGGTATGAGGGGAATGGCGTTGAGCGGGATGATCGGCTGTGTTACATCGTGGAGATGATGCTCGATGCGCAGTTTTTGCGCAGAAGATTTAAGCCGTTGGATTTGTTCAATCATGTCTGCCGATACAAGGGGAGGAGCGTCGATTTTGACACGCTGCTCTATCCGCAGAGCGTGTCGGGTGGGACGGAAGTGATGCCGATGGAGATGACCCGATGGGTGCATCCGAGTCAGGTGATCAGCCAGTTCACTTATCTGAAAAACCGGCCGGTTTATGTGCCGCCGGAGTCGAACAATCTGTTTTTTATACCGTACTTTTTATACCTGTCGGATGATCGGAAAATTTTGGAGGAGCATCGACAGGCGCTGGCGAAGGCCGATGGCGGGCCGGTTGATTTCCTGGGAGGGAAGATGGACTTGTCACGTTTTAGCAAGACCCATTTTGACTGGATCGGCCAGCAGGTGAGGCGGTTGGAAGAGGCTGTTGCGGGCGGGGTGCGGGATGAGGTGCAAAAGTATCTGGAGGCGGTGGGGAGATTGGCGAAGTAAATTTTGTGTAACATCGCCTGCTTCACCCTACGCAATAGCCTTCTGCATGCCGATGTTCAGGGCCTTGATGAAATAATCTCTTTCTTAAAATCGTCCTCACTGAGCGCGCCCTTGAATTCATGAGTGGTTGTGTTCAGTACAAAGTAGCCGAGAGGTGACCGTGATGGAATAGTAGCTTTCGGAGCTGGGTCGATTTGTCCGAATACCAAGTCCCCTTCAATACCTAGCAAGCGAACACCTGGTCCGTAATACCCACCAGTGGCGAGTACTTGGCTATCGGGCACATAGATTGCCGCAGTTTCGAAGTTCGTGCGAACATACCGATACCCATTAGGCAGAGATTTCCACTCTTCGCGTTTTCCGTTGCATGCCGAAAGTGCGACTATGAGGGCAGCAAGAATAATCCAAGCTGCCGGCCTCCAATAAAAGGTTGTGCGAATAGCTATCATGGGCTAGGCAGCGGTAACTGTCTGTGGTCAGTTACGATCGGACCTTCCCAAGCGAATACAAAGGTAAATGGTGTACCTGTGGGCAATTCCTGTCTTCCATGGATTAAGTCGAAGATATCCAGTGCATCTTCGAATCGATCCATGATGACATGAAATGTGCGGCAGGCAGCACCATATTCGTACGGCATATTTTTGTCATCGCTGCATTTACATTTGATGCCGATATTACAAACGAGGAGTGTCCGAACATGAGTATTGCCGATGGAAAACACGACATCAGTAAAATCCGCAGGTGTAGTGTATATCATCTGGAAGTTGCCACTTGGCTTGTTGCAACTCATACTAAGAGCTGTGTTCCGAGCGAACTCTCTTGCCTTGGCATTTGCGCTCTGTTGGATTGCTTGCGCTGGCGCGGACGGCAGTATCTTATTGTACCAACCTTGCCCAGTCAGTTGAAGAAATTCTCCATTTCCACGCTCATAATGATTGATTAGCAGCATGTCTTCGGGGCCTGGCACCGGCAAGAGACCATCTGGATCTATCAAGCTCACGGGCCTGCTATGTGTGTATTCGTAAAGGTTCATCCCACCCGCGTATTCCAGAATCGGATCTCGCTGGACGAAGTGCCCGCCTGTCGCGATTCCCCCTGATCCCACACGCGCAGGTCCCGGATCGCGGCTGATAAACCGTCCCAAGCTTGGGTGAGAGTAGGCTGAAGCGTTGTTGGCGAAGGCGACGATGGTCAAAATCCTACAAAAACAGCGATGAGATGTGATTGCTTCATGATCTACCCCTACCTTCCTAACTTTCATGCATCTTTGATTAGCTACAAAAACATGTCAAATATTTCCTTTTCACGGAACAGGCTGTTGCAGGCGGGGTGTGGGATGAGGTCAAAAGGTATCTGGATGCGGTGGGGAGATTGGCGAAGTAGGGTCCGCACCTGTGCGGACCATTTGTTTATACGTTGCGACATTTCCAATCAAAGGTCCGCACAGGTGCGGACCCTACCGGAGCTTCTGGGCGTAAACCATTGTTGTTGATTCGGCGGACTGTCGCTCCGTCTCCGATTATTCATTTCGCGGCGGGAGTTGCAGGGGTTGGATGCGGAGGATGTTGGGGCGGGCGCGGAGTTGTTCCAGCAGGGTGGCCGGGGGGGTGGAGTCGGTTTTGAGGACCATCAGGGCGGTGGCCGATCCATCCGGCTGGACATCGCGTGAGATGACCATGTCGGCGATGTTGACGTGGGCGTCGCCGAAGGCGGTGCCGACCGTGCCGATGACGCCGGGCTGGTCTTTGTTGACGATCAGGACCATCTGCCCTTCGGGGACCATGTCCATGTTGAAATTGTCGATGCGAAGGACGCGCGGCAGGCCGTCGGCGTAGACGGTTCCGAGGATGCGGTGGGAGTCGCCGTTGTTGGTCTCGGCACGGATGCCGACGATGTCGCCGACCATTCCCTGCGGAGGGTTCGGCTCATGCACGGCCACCAGTTCGATGCCGCGGGAATGGGCCAGATGCTCGACGTTGATGACGTTGACGGGGGTGTCCATGTGCGGCTTGAGCAATTCCACCGTCGCCAGACGAAGGAGGGTTTTCATGTGCTTGGGGGCGCGGGTGCCGGAGGCGCGCAATGTGATGGTTTTGTAACCCCCTTCGGCATATCCGGTGAGGAGGGTTCCGATGCGGGCGGCCAGTTTGGCGAAGGGAGCTTCGTCGGCGGGCAGGTCGAGCTTGACGCCGCCGGCGTTGACCGCGCCGGTGATCTGGCCGGTGGTCAGATAGGCGACCCTGTATTTGCACGCTTCAACCGAGACGGCCGTCTGGGCTTCATCGGTGCTGGCCCCCAGGTGAGGCGTCAGCACGACGTTATCGAGGCCAAAGAGGGGGTGGTCCTTGGGGGGTGGTTCGGTGGCGTAGACATCGATGGCGGCGCCGGCGATTTTGTGCGCCTTGAGCGCCTCGGCCAGGGCGTATTCATCGACCACTTCGCCGCGGGAATCGTTGATCACCAGCAGGTTGGGGCGGGCCTTGTTGAAGAGGCGGTCATGGTTGAGCAGGTGGCGGGTTTGTTCGCCGCCGGGGACGTGGAAGGTGATGACATCAATCTGGGAGAGAAATTCATCAAAATCGCGGACCAACTTCACCTTGCCATCCAGGGCGCTGTCGGCCGAGAAAAACGGGTCGAAACCGACGACGTTCATCTCCAGTGCCAAGGCCCGCGTGGCGACGGTTCGCCCGATTCGGCCAAGGCCCACCACGCCGAGGGTTTTGCCGGCCAGTTGGGTTCCCTGATATTGGGTGCGCTTCCATTGGCCGCTGGCGACGTGGGCGTGCGCTTGCGGAATCTTGCGGGCCAGGGACATCATCAACGCCAGGGCATGTTCGGCCGTGGAGAGGGTGGAGGCCTCGGCGGTGTTCAGGACCAAAATGCCCTTGGAGGTGGCGGCGGGCAGGTCGATGTTGTCCACACCGACGCCGGCGCGGGCGATGACTTTCAGCTTGCCGGGGTTTTGCAGCACCTTGGCGGTGACTTTGGCCCCGGACCGGACGATCAGGGCATCGAAGGCCGGCACGGCGGCCGCCAGTTCATCCTCTTTGAGTCCGATTTTGACATCGAATTCGATGCCGGACTTTTTGAGGGAATCAAGACCTTCTTCGGCCAATTTATCGGCGACAAGAATGCGAAAAGCCATGTTTTTGTCCTTTGATACGGGTCGAAAAGGGGATCGTAAGGAAGGGGCGGGATGGGAGCAAGGGGGCGGGGTCAAAATTGAAACTTGTGCCATTCATAACCGGTATTGGCTCGAAAAATCTCACTATTGACGGTGGTGCAATGTGCCAAGAGCTACTGGATATCAGGAAAATTCTCTAAATTAACGGGGAATCCCTTATTTTTCTATTGATAAGGATGAGGGCAGAAGATATCATAATGGCAAGTATTTGATAATTATTGGATTTTATTGCCGTGTGCAGCGGCGTCAATTCTGGAGGGATGAATCATGAGACACGCGATTTGTGGCCGCATTGGTGTGACGATGGCTGCGGTTCTGGTTGCAGGTTCGGTGGCACAAGCGGTCATCAACATCGAGACGGTGCCGGTGGGTAATGCGGGCAACGCCAAAGACCCGGCATCGGGCAGCTTATATGGTGTGAGCGCTGCGTGAACTACACCGGCGTTATCGAGTGGAGTTTTTTCCACTCATCGGGCAGCCACTGGGATAGCCGGCTCATCGGGGTGTCGGGCAGGTTGGTCAGCAGGTGCGTCAGATAGCGTTG
>JADLBV010000136.1 GCA_020847545.1 Phycisphaerales bacterium | reverse complement strand
TGGCGGCAACCTCGGCGACGCGCTCTTCCGGGGTCATGTTGGCGGGGTCGGTGGGATCGTTGACGAAGGTCATCGGCGCTCTCCGTGAGAGGCGATGCCCGCAACGACCTTCGCTTGGCGACCGGCGCGATGCCTGGCAACTGGATGCGGGAGACCGGCACGTTGCCGATCCCCACATCTCTTACCTACCGGGTTGGTTTCGGAATTGGTTGTTCTCGGGGTTGCCGACCAACAGGGTTGTTAACTGGGAGGGGGTCCGGCGCGAGAGAGTCAGAGAGTTCTCGCCCCGGAACCGCCGCCGGCCTGGCGGGGGGCGCTCGCGCCGCGATCCCCGGCGCTCTCACGGGGGTTGCCGCCAGGGTCGGACGTGACGTAAACCCTTGCGATTGTTGGCGGAAACGGAAGAACCCCGCGACCTCTCGGCAGCGGGGTTCTTCGTTAACTGGTCGGTCGCGTCGTTTCGCAACCTAAGATAAAGCTCGGCAGGTAGGACTCGAACCTACAACCAGTCGGTTAACAGCCGACTGCTCTACCATTGAGCTACTGCCGAATGGGCGGACGAAGAAACTCGGCCGCGGGGGTCACTTTATCAGGGGGGTCATTGCTGTCAAGCGATGGATCGAAAACTGTAAAAATTCAAGCTTTGTATAGGATTATCAGGGTTATTGTCGGGTAAAATAGCGGGGTATGAACAAGCTCCCGGCCGAGGTTTGCGAATATTTGCTCAATCTGGTTCGGTGGGAAATTCGGGCCAAACTGGGTGTGAAGAATGCCGGTGGCACATTTGATGTGCCGGAACATGACACTTTACATCGGCCGGCGGGGTGTTTTGTGTCGCTGCATTCTCGTCAACAACATGCCTTGCGGGGGTGTATCGGGAGAATGGCCGCCAATCAGCCGTTGGTTGAGGTGGTTGGGTTGATGGCGCGGTCGGTGCTGGCCGATCCCCGGTTTGAAGATCGCCCCGTGTCGGCCGACGAATTGGCCGATCTGGAGATCGAAATCAGCGTTCTGGGGCCGCTCCGGTTGCTTGATGGGCCGGATGGGTTTGACCCGTTGAACGAGGGAATTTACATGACCCTGAATCAACGCCGGGGGTGTTTTTTGCCGCAGGTGGCACGGGAAACCGGCTGGACCCGCCAACAACTGCTGGAACGGCTTTGCAGCGAAAAACTGGAACTGCCTGCCAATGCGTGGCGTGATCCACAGGCACGGTTTGAAGCGTTTCCGGTGGAGATCATCGGACCCGAACCCTTTTGAAGGGTTGATCCATGTCCCTTGCCCTTCTTGCCCTTATCCGCTGCGCGAAGTCCCCCGGCATGAATCGCACGAAAAATCGCTGTTGGCACACCCTTCCACCCGCTTTTGCAGCAGTTCCAGAATCAGATCGTCCAATCCCAGCGGCGGGGTGACGTGATAACGGGTTCCGGGGTGTTTGGAACAGGCCTCGGCCGTCAGACGGGGGATGTCGCCGGTCCAGTGTTTGCCGGGACCAAGGAAAAACGGGCAGACGACGATGCGATCTCCGCCACGTTCCACGCACCGATGATAGGCCGCGGCGATGGATGGCTCGGCCAGTTCCATATGGGCCGGCTCCACGATGGCATACCGTTCGGAAAATCGTTTCCCAAATGCCTCGGCCACCTGTTCCAGAAGGCGGTTGGATTCCGCCATCCGCGAGCCGTGGTCCACGATGATGATCGCCGTTTGCATTGTGTCGCCTATTGTGTCCGACGTGTGCCCAACACCACCTCGGCCGCATGTTTTTGCTGATCGCGCAGAAATTCGACTTTTACGCGATCGCCCGCCCGGGCGGCGGCCAGTGCATCGGTCAAATCATACAGATTATCGATCCGATGCGAACCCAGAGCGATGATGATGTCTCCATCGCTCAGACCGGCCATCGCGGCGGGACTGCCGGGGACGGTTCCGCTGATGCGCACGCCGCCGGTGGACTGATCGGTGCTGTAATCGGGCACGACACCCAAAGAAGCGCCGCCACCGTGGGGCGATGAACCGGTTGTGGGGCCAAAATGCCGCCGTGGTGAACTGTTGTCGGCCGATTCAACATAGTTGCTTTTGGGCATCACGCACAGTCGTTCAACCAGATTGACGCCAAATTGAACCACTTCGACGAGTCCCGCATAGTTGATCTTGTCGGCGGTGTCGGTTGGACGGTGATAATCCAAGTGCAAGCCGGTAAACAAAAAGAGGACCGGCACTTTTTTGAGCGCGAAAGAAAGGTGATCGCTGGGACCAAAACCCCCTTTGCCGAAATCCTTCAGTATCAATGGCGAGTGTTCATCCAGATCGGCCAGAATCCGCTCAAACGGCCGTGCGGTCCCACCCCCACCGATCAGAAGGGTTTGATTGCGCAGACGACCCACCATGTCGAGATTCACCATCGCCACAATCTTGGACAATGGAACGGGTGGATGATTCACAAAATAGCTGGAACCGAGCAGGCCACTCTCTTCGGCGCTGAAACAGACAAACAGGATCGACCGTTGCAACGGTTGTTGATCGGCCAGCAGACGGGCCATCTCCATCACGGCCGATGTGCCCGAAGCATTGTCATCGGCGCCGGGATGAACCTTGCGTATGCCGGGGGCCAAACTGCCCGCCCCACCATAACCCAGATGGTCATAATGCGCCCCGACGACAATGTATTCATCGGCATGTTCACCCCGCCCGTGCAACACCCCGACGACGTTTTTCAATTGGTGAACCGTTCGATGGATCAACACTTTCCCATCAGCGGACAATCCCGACAAATCCATCGAATGCGGCAGGGCGGACTTATCGATACTCTTTTGCAATTCGGCCAATCCGGGCTGATTTGATCCTTTCAACCATTCATCCACGACTGCCTGTTTGACCTGCAACACGGGAATCGGCGCGGGCGCTTCGCTGAATCGACCGGCGAAGGGAAGCAGGTAATCTCCGCCATGAAACTCCGGTGGATTGACCAACACCAACGCCACGGCCCCATGTTCCGCTGCGGCGCGGGCCTTGGCGGACAGCCGCGCGCCGGCAGACCACCCATCTTTCGCCAATCGACCGCGCCCCTTTTCATCATGCGGCTCAAACCGCATCACGATCAGCACTTTCCCCTTCGCGTCCAAATGGGTGTAATCATCGTATTGGCGACCGGCATCGCTGATGCCATATCCCGCGAACGCCAGCGGTCCGGCGAATGATTTTTCGGCCGAAAAACTGAGCGCCACAAAATCTTCGCCCAGACGATATCCCTTCCCCGCGACATTCAACGCCGTCGCCATGTCGGTGCGGTCCGCGGTGACGAAATCAAATGGTTGAAAATAATCGGTTTGTCCCTTCACCGGCCGTAAACCGGCTTCCTTGAAATGCACGGCGATGAAATCCGCCGCCTGATTGATCCCCGGTGTGTTGATTCCCCGACCTTCATGTTCGGGTGAGGCCAAATATCCCACCTCATCCCGCAGCCGTGATTCAAGCGAAATGGTCGATTGGATCGTGGCCGACGCGGTGTCAACCGATGAACCGCTGCAACCCGCCGACAGAAATATCGCCGCCAACAGGCCAAAACGAAGTGCAACTTTCATACGGAACGTATTCTATGGCCGGTCGGGACTGATCGTCACCTATCCGTTTCCCGCCCCAAATTCCTTTGGCGGGTCGATGATTCGCAGCCGCGCCGTCGGCGGTTGCACCACACCCAGCCGGTCGATCTCCTCCAGTGCCGACTTCACCGCCCCCTCGCGCGCCAGGTGGGTTGTGATCACCACCGGAACCAGGTTCGTATCGTTGGTTTCATGCTGCAAAATTGCCGAGAGTGAAATCCCATGTTCGCCCAGAATCCGCGTCACACGGGCGATCACCCCCGGCTCATCCCGCGCCGTCAATCGCAGATAATACCTCGATTGCAACTGCTCAAAATCGAGTATCTTCGCCGGCTGAACACCATCTGCAAAAATCCGCAACTGTTCAAACGACCGCTGCGCGATCCCCAGCCCCACCGACACCAGATCCGACACCACCGCCGACGCGGTCGGCATCTGCCCGGCCCCGCGGCCATAAAACAACGCATGACCCAGCGCGCTGCCATACACGCTGATGGCGTTAAACGAACCCGACACCTCCGCCAGCACATCATTTTTATGCACCAGCGTCGGATGAACCCGCAGCGTCAGGCTCCCCTGCTGCTCATGCCCCGTGCGCGATGCGATCGCCAGCAATTTGATGACATAACCCAATTCGCGGGCAAAACGGATGTCGATATCCTGCAACGTGTCGATCCCCTCAACATGAATGTCCGATTCACGAACAGACACATCAAACGCCAGCCCCGACAACAACGCCAGCTTTTGGGCCGCATCCCGGCCGGAAACATCCATCGTCGGGTCGGCCTCGGCAAACCCCGCCCGCTGCGCCTCGGCCAGCGCCTGATCATAACCCCACCCGTTTTTGGTCATCTTCGTCAGGATGAAATTGCATGTGCCATTGACGATCCCCACCAGATCATCAATTCGATTGGCCACCAACCCCTGCATCAAAGCCTGAATGATCGGAATCCCCCCGCCGCACGAGGCTTCAAATGCGATGCAAGTCTTGTTCTGGCGGGCCAATGCGAACAATTCCCGCCCGCGGGAGGCCAACAGCGATTTGTTGGCCGTCACCACCGCTTTGCCGGCCCGCAGGGCCTTTTCCACCAGTTCCCCCGCCCGGCCGGTGCCACCCATCAGTTCGATGACCACCTTGACGGCCGGATCAGAAATCGCCCCCTCGGCATCCGTGGTCAATGGCAGATCGGCATGTTGTGCATGCTTGGCAATGTCGCGCACGACCACATGCCGCAGATCAAACGCCAGCCCCGTCCGCCCAAGGAGCAAGTCCCCTTGTTCGCGCAAAATTCGCCTCACGCCGCCGCCGACGACGCCGTGGCCGAGTACACAAATGCCGATTGGAGTGGCCATAGTGGATTCTTACCCCAAAAACCGGGGCAACTGTACGCCCCGCCCCCCCGCCGGGCAAGGTCGGCGACGTTCAATTGACGCTTTTATCCCTTACCTTTACGATCCGGCGTTTCATAAGACCTCTGGAAATCCATGCTTGCAATCGTCAGCGACATTCACGGCAACCTCGAAGCACTCACCGTGGTGCTCGAAGAGATCGACCGCCGCGGCATCGACCAGCTCATCTGCTTGGGGGACACGGTCGGCTACGGCCCCAATCCCATGGAATGCCTCGACCTGGTGCTGGCCCGCAGCCAGACCTCGCTGATGGGCAACCACGACTTCGCGGTCTTCTACGAACCGTACAATTTCAACAGCGGCGCCGAACAGGCCTGTTTCTGGACGCGCCAATGCTTTGAAAACGACCCGGACCCCGTCCGCCGGGCCAATCGCTGGAAATTCCTCGGCAACCTGCCGGTGCGGCTGAAAACCAACGAATTTGTCGCCGTCCACGCCAGCCCCCGCCGGCCGATCAACGAATACATCTTCCCCGACGACATCTACACCAACCCCGGCAAATTCGTCAGTATTTTCGAGCGATTTGAACGACTCTGTTTCGTCGGCCACACCCATGTGCCGGGGGTCTTTCTGGAAGGGCCTGATTTCTATAGCCCCGATGAGCTGGACTACAAGTTCGAATTGACGGATGAAAAGGCCATTATCAACGTCGGCAGCGTCGGCCAGCCCCGCGACCGCGACCCCAGGGCCAGTTTTGTCGTATTAAGCGACTCGGCCATCGAATTCATCCGCCTGCCGTACGATGTGGACACAACCGTGAAGAAAGTGGAAGCGATCGAAGACCTGGATAATTTCCTGGGCACCCGGCTGCTGGATGGACGGTGAAGCCGGGGGTTTTGATGGTGGATTTTAGATTTTTGATTTGCGATTTTTGATTGAAAGACAAATTCCCACGCCTTGGCAATCGAAAATCAATAATTCTCTCGACCTGTAATGAAAAGGACTTGAATGAACACCAAACGTCTGATCACCCTGATGGTGGTCGGGATGGCCGTGGTGATCGGCTGGCAGATGCTGCTGGATCACCTGTATAAGAAAAACAACTGGCGCCGGCCGGGCGAGCAGACCTCCGCCGCCACGCAGCCGGCCGAGGCTCTCCCTCCGACGACCAGCGGCCCCACCACATCGATCGCGGGAGCCATTGCGCCCGGAACCACCGCACCATCCACCCACCCCACCCCATCGCTGCAACTGGCCTCCACCGGCACGGAACAGACCTGGCAATTGGGTTCCGATCAGGCCAACGACCCCAATTTCCGCATGGCGGTGGTGGTCGATGCCCGCGGTGCCGGCATTCGCGCCGTGGTTCTCAATGAATTCAGCAAGGAAGTTAAAAACGCGCAGCGATATTCATACGAACACCCCATCGTTGAAGGCAACACAACCATCATCCCGCTGGCCACGCGGAGCATCGTGCTGGACAACCAGACCGTTGATCTGTCCAGCGCACCCTGGCAGATTCAGGGCCAACCCGGCAATTCGGAACTGACCCTCTTTGTCGATGTCCAGACTGTCAACGGCCCGGTGCGAATCCTCAAGCGTTATCAGGTCCAACCCAAATCCAAGGATGGTGACCTGGGGTATGAAATTCTGGTCACAGACACGATCCAGAACCTCTCCACCGAGCCGGTGCAGGCGGCATTGTCATTCAACGGCCCGGTCCCGCCGGGGCGCGAGCTGGAAAGCTCCGATGACCGCCAGATCGTCGCCGGCTATATGGGCGAAGGGTACATCCGCATCGACCACTGGTTGCCGCATCAATTTGAAAAAGAGACCGTCACCCAACAGATATTGACCAACAAAGACCATCAGCCGATGGTCTGGGCCGGTGCCAGCAGCGTCTATTTCAACGCGCTGGTGATGCCGGTGCCGCACGATCCAAATCAACAGCACGCCGGTTATCTCGCCTCGGTGCAGGCGTATGCCCTCAACCCCGAAGCGCCGGCCGACGATCGACAGGTGGCGATGACCTTCACCACCAGCGCGATGACCCTCAAGCCGCAGGAGACCCAATCCATCCCGTTGAAGGTCTATTTCGGTCCCAAATCCCGCCAGGTGCTGGAGAGCGGCTATTACAAATCCATGCCGCGGTCGTACGACCTGACGCTCAACACGCTTAACAGCGGTTGTTCCAACTGGTGCACCTTTGGCTGGCTGATCGGAATTCTCGTCGGGCTGCTGCGGGCGTTCCATTTTGTCCTGCGCGACTGGGGTTTGGCGATCATCGCGCTGGTGGTGCTGGTGCGCGTCATCCTGCACCCGATCACCAAGCGATCCACCATCTCCATGCAGAAAATGGGCAAGATGGGGCCGGAGATGGAACGACTGAAAAAGAAATACGCCGACAACAAGGATGAACTGAACAAGGCGATGATGCAGGTCTACAAGGAACAGGGATTCACTCCGATTTTCGGGTGTCTGCCGATGTTCCTGCAGATGCCGATCTGGATCGCCCTGTGGCAGGCGCTGCAGGGGACGTTTGAGCTGCGTCACGCCGAGTTTTTGTGGGGTTGGACGTGGATCCACGACCTGGCCCGGCCGGATGAGCTGATCCGGTTTTCCAATCCGATCCCGCTGATATTCGGCTGGCATCTGCGGGCGATCAACGTTCTGCCGTTGATGATGGCTGTGGTGACCTATTTCAACCAGAAATATATGCCCAAACCCGCCGCCGCCTCCCCCGAACAACAGCAGCAGCAGAAGATGATGCAGTGGATGTCGATGCTCTTTCCGCTGATGTTCTACAGCCTGCCCAGCGGGTTGAATCTCTATTACGTCACCAGCATGGCGCTGGGCATTTATGAAAGCAAACGAATTCGCGACCACATCAACCAGCGAGAAGAGCAGGAAAAAGCCGAGCGTATTCTGGTCGATGCCAAACCCACCCGCGGAGCCAAAACCCGCCGACGCGATGAGCCGGCCGCCGAGGTGAAAAAAGGTGGCCTCGCCGGCTGGCTGGCCAGCCTGCAAGCCCGCGCCGATGAGGTCCGCCGACAGGCGGATAAAGGGCGCAACAACAAATAATCAATCAACGATCTCTTCCGACGCACTTGTACTGGATAAAAGAAAACCCCCGGCGTTGTGGGCCGGGGGTGAGAGTGGACTCGTGAGAAACTGAGGATCAGTTCAAAGCGACCCTCGGAAAAGGCCTTAGGCTCGCAGGAGGCTTAAGGCCGCCTGAGGGGCCGCGTTGGCCTGGGCCAGAACGGTGGTTGCCGCCTGGGACAGGATTTGCGACCGCGTGAGGGCGGCGGTTTCCTCGGCGAAGTCCGTATCACGGATCGCGCTTTCGGAAGCCGACACGTTCTCATAGGCGACGCCCAGGCTGTTCACGGTCGAAC
>JADLBV010000162.1 GCA_020847545.1 Phycisphaerales bacterium | reverse complement strand
TTCACCGGCGCCGTGTTAGGCCCGCCAAACTGCACATGGTTCAGCGTATTGAACGTCTCAAAGCTGAACTCCAGCGCCGCCCGCTCCTTCAGCCGGATGCGCTTGAACGCCGACAGGTTCAGATTGTTGATCCCATCCGCCCGCACCCCGTTAAACCGCAACGGCAGCGTGCGGATGTTGTTCACCAGTTGCTGTGCGTTGTTGCGGTTGAACCCGGCATCGGTATTAAACCACCTGCGCTCCGTTCGTTGGTCCAGCGGCAGTTCGATGTCCTGCAAGTTGCCGTTGAAGATTGCGTTTCCAAAGCCCAGCGCATCGCCCGTCTGCCCTTCATACCACGCCTGCAACTGCCACCCGCCAAGCGCATAGTCGGCCGCCGCCGGCAGCGCGTTGAACCACTTCCTTCCCTTGCCAACCGGCAACTCGTAGATGCCGCTGATGACAAACCTATGCGTGAAGTCCTGGTCCGACACCACCTTCGTCGTCCGCTCATCGGTCTCATTCAGATAGCTCGCTCCGTCCATGAACTTCGACCACGTCCAGGCCGACTGCACCGTGAACCCGCTCGACATCCGCTTCTCCACTGACACCTGCATCGAGTGGTAATAGCTGTAGCCCGCCGGGAATGCCACCGTGATATCGGTAAACTGCGGATACGGACGCAGCAGTTGCGACACGCCCACATTGCGCCCGCTCAGGCCAGTGCCATTGAACTCCGGCATCCCGAAAAACGGATTCAACACCTGCCGGCTCAGAAAATCAATCACCGGCTGATCCCGCTGCGCCGACGCCGACAGATACTGCCTCGGCACCGCATTCAAATTCCGGTCCACGGCCAGTTTCGTCCCGCGATTGCCGACATAACTGACATCGGCCACCACCCGCCCCGGCAATTCGCGCTGCACCGACAACGACCACCGCTGCATGTACGGATTCAACGCGTTGTCATAAAAACCGCCGAGGCCGCGTCCCAGAAATGTCGACAGCCCGTCCGCCGACCCGCGCGCCACCTCAATCCCGTTCGGGAACGGATTGCGCAGCGTCGCCACATAGGTCACGCCGTTGTCCAACGTCGGAATCAGGTTCGTCGGCTGGTTGAAGCCGCCCTGGTTCACGCCCCCGCGATCCACGCCCAGCACATCAAAGAAAATTCCCTAGCCGGCCCGGACCACCGTCAGCTTGTTCACCATGTAGGCCAGCCCCACGCGCGGCGCGAAATTGTTTTTGTCGCCGTTCCACAACCCGCGCGGATTGCCGCCCACGCCCGCAAACGTCAGCCCGCCCAGCGTCCGGAAGGCCGACACCGGCACCTGCGGAATCGGCGCCTGCGCATACGCCGCCGCCGCCCGCGCGCTGATCGGGTTCGCCGTCTCTAGATCAATCGACCGGATCGACCGGTTGTAGCGCTCCATCGTCGGCGTCTCATACTCCCACCGCAGCCCCAGGTTCACCGTCAGCTTCGGCGTCACACGCCAGTCGTCCTGCAAATAGAACCCCCAATAGCTCGACTCCTCCGCTCGCGACGCATTGTTGGAAATCAGTCCGCCCGTCGGAATCCCGAACAGCATCGACGCCATCCCCTGCCCAATCGGCGCCACCGGAGAGTTGTCCAGCGGCCCGCGCGTGTACGCCTGCGCAAAAAGGAACTGCGGAGCCACGTTTCCGAAATTGAAGCCCGTCTCCTTCTGTAGCCGGTACTCCGCGCCCATTCTCGTACTGTGTGCCCCCGCGATCCGCGTCAGAATCGCACTCGCGTTGTGATAGTTCGTCGAACCCTTCGTTCCGCCGTTGTTGCTCAGCGCCGTGTACGCCCCGCCGTCCACCTGCACGTTCGGAAACGCAATGCCCGCCGTGCCCAGCTTCGAGGCAATCTCGTTCACCAGCGAACCGGGCAGCCCCAGCGACGTCAAATCGAATCCCTGGCTTCCCCGGCCGGCAATGTCGCTTTGATACGTGACGCCATAGCGCAAATTCAGCAGCAGCCCCGGATTGAACACATGCACATCGTC
>JADLBV010000161.1 GCA_020847545.1 Phycisphaerales bacterium | reverse complement strand
CCTGAAAATCTTGCTGGTCTGGTCGCAGGATGATAATCAGAGAGTCAGAAATGGCGATGGAGAGCAGCGTCTCTTCATTAAGCCCAGGATGGGTATCGATCAAAAGATAGTCCAGATTGAGTGCGCTGTTCAGGTTACGGAAGGCATTGTGCATATCGCTGGCGTCATACTTCTCGCGCAGGACACGGGCAATGTCGTTGGGATTGATGCTTGAAGGGACCAGAAACACCTGCCCACCATTTCGGCTTTGAAACACCTCATAGGCAGCCTCTTCAATGGTGCATTTCCCCCAGAGGTAATCATTTAAGGTTTTGGGCATGTCCACTTCGCGCATGCCAAAAATGATGTGAATACCTGGTGATTGGATATCGGTGTCAAATATGCCCACCCGAAACCCTCTATTGGCCAGATCGACGGCCAGGTTAGCCGTGATATTGGACTTGCCGGTACCACCTCGGAACGAATGTGTTGAAATAATCCTTGTCATGATAGGTCTCCTTTTTCCAGGTTGGTTTATCTAATCAGGTTAATCCATTGAGCCAGTCGGGGAATTGGCAATATTGGCTCGTTTAATATCCTCACGCAGGCGAGAAACGTTTAATTCAAGGCGCTTAAAGAAATCTGTCTCAACAATTGACTCTAACCGCTGTTTCTTCTGGTGGGCATCAATTTCTATTTTCATTTCGGCCACATGGGCTTTTAGCCGCGCTTCGCGTGCCCATACTTGAGCCGCCATATCGTTAAAAGCCTCGGCCAATCGGTCAATCTCGCTGAACGATTCGGTTTTAATTTCGTCAACCTTTTCGTTTTTAGCCACTCGCTGCACCCCCTCTAGCAGCTGCACCAGAGGGTTATGAATGACCTGGGCCAGAACAGCAGCTACCGCCACAACAACCACAGCCAGCACGACGCTGATAAAAATGGCCCGGTTACGCATTTCCATTGCCGGTGCTACCACTTCACTCCGGGGCACAGTAACGCCAATGCTCCACCCAATTTCGGGAATGGGGGCAAAAACCAGGAGGTAGGATTGGTTACCTTCGTCGTAGTAACCCGAACCACTTTCCCCAGCCATCATATTGCGGATGAGGGTACGGAATTCTGGAGAGCCCGTGCTGGCCAGATTAACATTGCCTTGAGCACCCTGAACGGCCGCTGCATCAACAGCGGGATGGGTGACCACGTTGCCATCGTTTTGGATCAGGAAGCCATACCCTGAGCCATCAAGCACGTTGATGCTGAGAGCAATTTCCTGAAGAGAATCAATGGTAATATCATGAGACATCACCCCGAGAAATTCACCTGATTGGCCGACCACGGGTGTAGATACCGTT
>JADLBV010000135.1 GCA_020847545.1 Phycisphaerales bacterium | reverse complement strand
CTGAACAGTAAAATCATGACGATCAAGCGAAAGTGCTGTGGCTTTCGCAACGTCGAGAACTTCAAGACCGCGATCTATTTCCAATGTGGCGGACTGGATTTATACCCACTGTGATTCCGGAAGGACCTTAATATTCTCCCGTCATCACTCTAAATCTCCACCTTCTTCAACCCATTGGCATCAAACGCAAACCCCGCCTCGGCGGCGATGTGCGCCAATGCGTCGATTTCGGCCTGGGTGAAGATCAGGCCGCCGTGCTTTTGGCTTTGTGCGGCGGCGTTGGCTTCCAGTTGGCCGGGGAGCATCGCTTTTTCGTTGCCGTGGGAGAGGATGTCGGCGATGACCGCCTTGACGTTTTCCCCTTGTTTGCGGCCTTGGGCGAAATCGCCGCAATCGAGCGCATCGGGGCGGATGCACTGGAAGAAAAAGTTGGGGGTGTGCTTTTCATCCTTTGGCCCCGTGCCCCAGCGGCTGCGTAGTGTCGGCAATGAGCCGCCGGTGTATGCGGCGATCAGTTCATCGATCAATGACAGGCCGTATCCCTTGTGTTGGCCAAATGGGAGCAGCGCCTTGACCTTGTTGGGGTCGCTGGTTTCGTTGCCGTGTTCATCGACGCCGCAGCCGGGGGGGAGTTGTTTGCCTTCGCGGATGAACTGTTGCACCCGGCCCATCGCCACCGTGCTGGTGGCCCAGTCGATGCAGATGGGAAAGCCGATCAGGTCCTGTGTCGGAAAGCCCCATGAATGGGGGTTGGTCCCCAGGGTCGGGAATTTTCCGCCAAATGGAACCACCTCGGCCAGCGCGGCCGTGCAGCAGGTGTAGGCGATGTACCCTTTTTTGGCCGCGTCGATGACATATCCGCCACCCCACAGGTAATGAAAGGCGTTGTCCACCGCGACGATGCCCACACCAAATTGATCCGCCAGGTCCATCGCCGCCTGCATCGCCTCAAAACCAACCGCCTGTCCGAGTTTGCGATTGGCATTCCAGCGTTGCACGGCCGGATATTTGGAGGGCAATTTTTCCATTTTCGCCCCCGGCACACACCCGCCGGCCTTTGAGCCAAAGAGTTCGTCCAGATGCAGCGCCTTGATGGCGTTGTGGGTTTTGATCCCATGCCATGCCGTCAATTCGCTGAACCGGGCGGCCGCCTGGGCCTCGTCGGCGGTATATCCGCGATGTCGATAGGCCGACGCCACAAGATCGTGATGAACCTGTCGGGGAACAATGAAATTAATCATGCCAATGCACCTTTGGTAAAAATTGATGATGGACGGACAGTTTACAAAGCCAAAAATAGAATCCAAGGATCGGCGGGTGGTTTTTGAGGTGGTCAACAGGGCAAATGCATTTATATTTCCCCCTCCCTAACCCTCCCCCGGTACTCCGGGGGAGGGGATAAAGAGGCTCTGCGGGCCTTATGAATACCGCTGATAATATAAACGCGGTCGCCTTGGAGTGGTCAAAAATCGATTGACCGGCAACTTGACATTCTCTGAAATTCCGGCAAAATGCTCCGCTCTTTTGATTTTGGAGTGAATATGTACGCGATCATTGAAGACGGGGGCCGACAATACAAGGTGACCAGCGGGGACACGATTCGCATCGAGCGGTCGTCGGCCGAGGGTCAGGAGACGATCACCTTTGATCGCGTGCTGCTGGTGGGTGGCGAAGGGGAGCCACGGATCGGCGCTCCGGTAGTGGCCGGCGCCACGGTCAGCGCTCAGGTTTTGCGGGATGTCAAAGGCCCCAAGATCGACATCCAGAAATACCGTCGTCGCAAGGGTTTTCACAAGAAGATCGGCCACCGCCAAAAGCAGGTGGAAGTGAAAATCTCCGCGATTAACGTGTAAATTCCTGTCAAATAAGAACTTATGCAAACGGACGACCGATTGGTCGTCCGTTTTTGCTTATTCTTGCGATAGGAGTTCGTCAGGAGGGGTTCCACCGACGAGAACGATGGAATTTTTGCCGGCTTGTTTGGCGCCGAACATCAATGCTTTGTCGGCCGCGTTGATCAGGTCGGTTGAATTGGAAGCGTCGTAGGGGAAGACAGCCAGACCGGCGCTGATGGTGAGTCTTCCTTGGCCGGCCGGGCCGAGGAATGTGAAATTTTGGCCGGCGATGAGTTTTTGGAACCGGTCAAAAATTTGCAACGGGGTCTGTGGCGGACGGCCGGGGGTGCCGGGGTTGGGGCCTTGGGGTTGGCGGGGGCCATCTTTTTCCCAGAAGACAACCGCGAATTCATCGCCTGAAATGCGGGCGACCAGATCGTGATCGCGAACGCATCGGCGCATGAGTGAGGCGGTTTGGCGGAGAATTTCATCGCCGACGCCGTGGCCGTATTGGTCGTTGTATTGCTTGAAATTATCGATATCGAACAGAAGCAGCGTGACCGGGAAACGGAGCACCTTGGCTTTGTCCAGGATGCGGGTCAGGAAATGCTTGAAGTATCGACCATTGTACAGGCCGGTCAGATCGTCCGTGATGGCCAGTTTCTGCATTCGGCCATGACGTTCCTGAAGCGATGCCGCCTTGCCCAGCAGGTGGGCCAGTTGACCCAGAAAATGTCGTGCGGTCGATTCATCCTCATCCTGTGGGATAAGGAATTGCAAGGTTCCGGCCGGTTCATTGTTGGCGCGCACCGCATGGGTGAGACTGACCATTCCTTCTTCGGATTGGTCAGGGGTGGTGCGATCTGAAAGCAGATTTAGCCGCATGGCGGGGTTGATGAAGGTGTTGATCTGCTGAACCGCCGCGGCCAGCGTGTCGCCGGGGTGGTGCAGCAGCGCATCCATGAGTGTTTCGGCCAACGGGAGTGTGGCCAGTTGCGCCAATCGCGCGGGAGGCGTGACTGGCAGGGGGTTGTCGGCGGTATTTCCAGCAGGCTCATCCGTGGCGGAATCGCCGGCCAGACGAAGTGGCGGTTGGCCAAAAATCTGCTGTAATTCGGACGGATTGATGGGGGTTAGAAGGTAATCATCGCATCCGAACTGGAGCATTTTTCGGGACAATGGCTCGAGTGTCGGGTGGCCGAAAAGCAATAATCGCCCTTCGCCGGTCATTTGGCGGAGGGTTTTGATGGCCGATTCGGGCCGGCGTTCGATCGGTTCGGCCGAGGCGAGGACGGCCGAATAGGAATGGGCGGACAATTCGGCGATGCCGTCGAAAACGGTGGGAACCTCGGTGATGCGAGCCTGCGGCATCGCTTGGTTGAGGGCGGCGCGCAGCTCGCGCTGGATGTCGCCGATCAGGAGGATGTTTTCGCCGGCTCGAAGCATTTCGTATTCAGCTTTCATGGTTGCCGGTGGGGGGCAGGCTGGGTTGTTCCTGTAACAAGGCGCGCAGTTCTTCGGAGCTTAAAATCGGTTCGCCGAGAGGGGGGTCATCGGTCAAATCGGAGGAATCGGGTTCAACGGGCGGGGGTGGGGTGGTTTCGGCCCGCTGGGGGGTGGCCAGTTCGATATTGGGTGCGCCGGTTGCGGTGCGATGCAGGCCTTCTTCGTCGAGCAGTCCATCGGCCCCTTGTCGCATCGCCTCGGCGAGGGCGGCCTGACGTCCATCGGTCTGTGTCAGCCAGATTTCGATGTGCGGGAATCGGCGTTTGATGGTCGCCACCAGCGACAATTCCTCGCGATAAAGGCTTTGCAGGGACAAAATCAAGGCTCGATAAACCAGCGGACGGCGGCACAGTTCGGCCATGGCGGAATAGGGATCATCCACCTGGGCGCAATGAAACCCATGACGCTGCAAGGTCAGCAACGGTTGAGATCGGCACGATGGACTGCCCACGATCAAGGCTCGTCCGATCGGTCGGGAAACTGGCAAGCTCACTGGGGACATCCCACCTGCCAACAACGAAAATCAGCCCCGAAAAATGGCGCATTTTCAACCGCCGCGAACTTCACGGCGGCGTCGCACTCTCCAATAACGATCATACTCCATGCCAGTGCTGTTGCAATTGACCAAATCGCGCCAGAGGCCGCTTTGTGGGTTCTTGACATCGGATATTACGAGCCATATCGTGCGCATGGATCAGCCGTAGCGAAAGTGCCGGCTGGAGAAAATGGGGTGGTTGTTGCCTGAAAGGATTAAACATCATGGCCATTAAAGTCGCGATTAACGGTTTTGGACGCATCGGTCGCCTGGTTTTCCGTGCCGGGGCGGAAAATCCGAACATCGAATTTGTCGGCGTCAACGATCTGGTTCCGCCGGACAATCTTGCGTATCTGTTGAAACACGATTCCACTCATGGGCGCTTTAAGGGGACGGTGGAGGCGCGCGAGGATGGGATTGTCGTCAACGGCAAGTTCGTCAAGTGCGTCTCGGTGAAAAACCCGGCCGAGCTGCCCTGGGGTCAGCTTGGGGCGCAATATGTGGTTGAATCCACCGGCCTGTTCACCGATTTCGCCGGCGCATCGAACCACTTGAAGGCCGGCGCCAAGCGCGTGGTGATCTCCGCTCCGACCAAGGACCCGGAAAAAGTGCCGACGTTTCTGATGGGCGTGAATCACAATAAGTTTGACCCAGCCAAGGATACGGTCGTCTCCAACGCCTCCTGCACCACCAACTGCCTGGCCCCTGTCGCCAAGGTGATCAATGACACATTCGGCCTGGCCGAAGGTTTGATGACCACCGTTCACGCCATGACGGCCACGCAGCCGACGGTGGATGGTCCAAGCAAAAAGGATTGGCGCGGCGGTCGCGGCGCCCCGCAGAACATCATTCCCGCCTCCACCGGCGCTGCCAAGGCGGTGACGCTGGTGCTGCCGGAATTGAAGGGAAAATTGACGGGCATGTCCTTCCGCGTGCCGACGGCGGATGTGTCGGTGGTGGACCTGACGTTCAAGACGGCCAAGGCGACCAGTTACAAGGAGATCTGCGCGGCGATGAAGAAGGCCGCCGAGGGGGAACTCAAGGACATTCTCGGTTACACCGAGGAGGATGTGGTCTCCAGCGATTTCATTCACGATCCGCGTTCCAGCATTTTTGATGCCGGGGCGGGGATCGAATTGAACGCCAATTTCTTCAAGGTCGTCGCCTGGTACGACAATGAATGGGGTTATTCCAACCGCGTCATCGACCTGATGCTCCTGATGGCCCGCAAGGATGGGCTGATCAAGTAAAGTCGGGCGATCCGATCAACAAAGGCATCCGCCCACCATGGCGGGTGCTTTTTTTTTGTGGACAATCTGGAGAAAGCATGTCGGTGACATTGGAGATGATTCAGGCGGCGCGGGACCGTATCGGCCCGGTGATTTATCACAGCCCCTGTCCCTATTCGCTGTCGCTGAGTCGGCTGTGCGGATGCGAGATTTATTGCAAGCTCGATCATCTGCAGATGACCGGCAGTTTCAAGGAACGCGGGGCGCGCAACAAGCTGATGTTGCTGACGGAATCGCAGCGAAAGGCGGGCGTGATCGCCGCATCGGCGGGGAATCATGCGCTGGGGCTGGCGTATCATGGTCAGGAATTGGGTATTCCGGTCACGGTGGTGATGCCGCGCTGGGCGCCGTTGGTGAAGGTGCGCAACTGCCGGGAATTTGGCGCCAATGTGCTGATGGATGTGGAGAGTTTTGATCAGGCATACAGCCGGGCGAAGGAACTGGCCGCCGAGAAGGGGTTGGTCTTTGTGCCGGGGTTTGATGATGAGCAGATCATCGCTGGACAGGGGACCTGTGGGCTGGAGATCATCGAGGATGTGCCGGATCTGGATGCGGTGATCGTGCCGGTGGGGGGTGGCGGGTTGCTGGCGGGGGTGGGGACGGCGATCAAGGCCCTGCGGCCGCGGGTTCAGGTGATCGGCGTCGAGGCGGAAAACGCACCAACGCTGGAGGTGTCGATTCGCAAGGGAGAGGTGACGAGTATCGACGCTCGGCCGACACTGGCAGATGGGTTGGCGGTGGCGAAGGTGGGGAAGCTCTGTTTTGAGATCATCCCCAAGGTGATGGATCGGCTGGTGATGGTCGATGAGGCCGAAATTGCCCGCTCGGTGCTGCGGCTGCTGGAACTGGAAAAGATGGCGGTGGAGGGGGCGGGTGCGGTGTCGCTGGCGGGGGCGTTGCATCCAAGTTTGAATCTGGCGGGCAAGAAGGTGGTGCTGCTCCTCTCGGGTGGAAACATCGATGTGACGATGATCGCCGGCGTGATCGAGCGCGGGTTGGCCAAGGAGGGGAGGCTCTGTCGTGTCCACGCCCTGATCAACGACCGTCCCGGCGGATTGGCACGCCTGTTAAACGTCATCGCCGCCACGGGGGCGAACATCAAGGAGGTGAGCCACGACCGCAACTTTGCCCCGCCCAATGTGGGGTTCGTCTCCGTTACCTGCATCATGCACACCCGCGATGCCAGTCACATCGCCGAGGTTCATCAGGCCCTGCGCGATGCGGGGGTTGAGGTTCGCCCTGAATAGGAAGTGCCCGGTTGATCGTGTTGCCGGGGGTAATGGGGGGCGATACACTCGACCTCGATGAGGTGGTTCGGGATCATTTTGTGGGCATTTTGGGTGATGCTGCCCTTCTTTGCGCCGACGACGGTTTGGGGCGATTCGATCTTTACCGGCACACTGGAGAGGCCCAATGTCACGATCCGCCAAGTCAATGGTGGGTTGGTCCATTACGAGATCGGCGGGCGGGCCGGAGAGCCGATCGCGGTCTCCAAAATATCGCGAATACAGGCCAATGATGAGCCGGCGTTTAATGCCGCCGAGGTGGCGTATGTCACCGGTGAATGGGAGACGGCCGCGGAAAATTACCAGAAAGCCATCGCCGACCGGCGGACCAATTTGTGGATTGTTGACTGGTCGTTGCCACGGCTGGTGGAATCGGCCAAACGGTGTGGCCGGTTTGATGCGGCCGTGGCGGGGTACATCGAACTGGTGAAAAAAGACCCCGCGGCGGCGGCGGCCTACAAGCCAACCCTGCCGGAGGCCAAATCGGCCTATTTGTCGGTGGCGGTCGATCTGCTGTCGGCCGCCTTGAAGGAACCGACGATCACCAATGCCGGGCGACAGCCGTTGTTGCTGCTGTTGCTGGAGATTCATCGGCTGCGCAAGGATGATGCCGCCATCGCCGAGATCGCCCGGCAACTGGGTGAGATCCAATCCAATGCGGACACCAGCCAGCAGGGTGATGCCGGTCGGACGGCGGCCGAGTTGCGGCTGGGATTGGCGCATGTGGCGCTGGATCAGGGGGATTTCCAAAAGGCGATTGAGCAGATTGAATCCAACCGTGGGTTGTTTACGCTTCCCGCCCAGCAGGCGGATGCCCTTTATTGTCTGGCCATGGCAAAATATGGTTTGGCTGACAAGGTCAACGACCCGGCCGTGTTAAAGGAGGCCGCGCTGGCGTTTATGCGTGTGGTGGCGCATTTTAAGGATGTTGCGGATCTGCCGCAGGTGGCCGATTCGCTCTACCGGACCGGATTGATCATGGAGCGGCTCAATGAGCCAAAATCGGCGGTTCGGATTTACCAGGATGTGATTGGACAGTACAACACCGATCCCGCCGCCGCCAAAGCCAGGGCACGGCTGGAAAAACTCAATGCCGCCGGCCCATCCTGAGCCGACCGCAATTTCACCGACTTGCAAGGAACGACATGTACAAGTTGATGCAGAAAAACCAGAAGAAGCTGATGGCCTTTCTGGGCGTGGGGCTGATGATCGTCTTCATCCTTCCCAGCACCTTCACCGGCGGGGGTCCGGGCGATCCAGTGGTGGGATACATCGGCGATGAGACGATCCGCGCCCGCGAGTCGCAGGAGGGGCGCATGGAACTGGATCTGCTGTCGCGCTGCTACACATACCTTCGGCAGGATCAACCGATGCCCCTGCTGGCCCGCCTTTCCCCAACCGCCCCGCAGGAATTTCGCGACCATCCGGAGATGTTTTTCCTGATGCTGCGCGAGGCGCGCAAGATGGGGGTGCAGGTCAGCAAGGACCAACTGGGGAACACCCTCCAGAATCAGGTCATTTCGTTGGATCGACTCGAACCCAACGACCCCCGGCTGGTGCGGGCGGTGAACGATTTTCTGATGATCGAAAACGCCTTTGAACGGATCGCCGCTACCATCAAGATCAGCCACCCGCTGCAAAGCTACACGCTGGCCGAGCAATATCAGTCGATCAAGGTGCAACTGGTCGAATATGATGCGAAGGAATTCGCCGACAAGATCGCCGCGCCGACCACCCAGCAGGTGGATGAGCAGTTTGCCAAATACGCCGATCTGCCGGCCGGCCGGGTGGATGCCAAGACCGATCCCTTTGGCTTTGGTTATCGATATCCTGACCGCGTGAAGCTGCAATACATCGCCATCCCGGCCGTCTCGGTTCGCCAGGCGGTCGATTTGTCGCGAGATGAGTACACCTGGAAGAAGGATGCGTACAAATATTATGTTGAACACCAAGGTGAATTCGCCACCACCCAGCCGGCGACACAGCCCACCACCAATCCGCTGACATTGGGGGCGGGCGCAGCGCCCGTCACCCCAACCACAGGCCCCACCACCCGGCCATTTGATGAGGTCTTCGGTGAGATTCGCACCAAGCTCTCGGCACAGGAGGCGGACAAGCTGCAAAAGCGAATCGCCGACCGGATTGCCGGCACACTGGGGTCCGACTGGCTCAATTACAACAAGAGTCAATCCGCCAATGAATCGGCTCAGTCGTCGCTGGGGGTTCCATACCCCACCTTTGAATATCTCCAGCAACTGGCGGCCCAGATCCAAAAGGAATTCAATGTCCTGCCGCAGATCACGCAGAATGCGGATGATTACCTGACGCAGACCCAACTGGCCGCGCTGGCGGGGATCGGCACAGCCACGGATGGGAAGGCCAATGCTGTCACCTACGCCTTCCAAAAGGCCGTCCCTTTCGCCCCGCAGAGCCAACAAAAATCATCGGATCTGCTGCAACTGTTGCAACCCTCCCCGATCCTGCACGATGCATCCGGCGATGCGTATCTCTTTCGCCTGACGGCCGCCCAGCCGTCCCATCGCCCCGGCGACAAGAGCGAGGTGAAGGATCAGATCATCGCCGATCTGCATCAGATGGAAGGGTATCAACTGGCCAAAAAGTCGGCCGAGCAGTTGTTGCAGTCGGCCAACCAATCCGCCTCATTGCAAAGCGCCGCCACTGCCTCTGGAAGAAACGTGATCCAGACCGGCGAGTTTCGCAACCGGGCGATGGAGCCGATCGAAAACTATCCGATCAGCGGCCCATCCAAGGCAGCCTTCCTCGATCAGGTCTTCAAACTGCTGATAGACGCCGCCCGCGGGGCCGATCATCCGCGTCGGCTCATCGAGCTGCCGCAGTCGGGCAAGGTGCTGGTGGCGCAGCTCGATTCGGTCAAGGCCGACTGGCCCGAACAAAGCGTCTTCTTCGTCGAACTCAGCGTCGAGGGGCAACTCCGCGCCGAGCTTCGCCAGAACCTTCAGGTGCAATGGTTCGACTGGAAATCGCTCGTCACCCGATTGAACTACAAACCGGCCCAACCCACCGAGGAGCCAACCCCGCAGCGTCCCGCCCAGCCGCTGCTGTGAGCCGACATTCGGTTTTCGTTTTCGACTGGCTTGACATTGCCACCGGCGGGAATACGATTTTTCCGATCAACGCCGCGCCATTAGCTCAATTGGCAGAGCAGCTGACTCTTAATCAGCGGGTTTTAGGTTCAAGTCCTAAATGGCGCATTGCAAAATCCCCCGTAAAAGCAGGCGTGAAACGCCACTCCCACTGATTATCCTAGGAATTGGATTTTCGCAAATCCTAGGCCCGTCCTAGGACGAAGGGGCAATTGACGGCCTTTTCGGCCATGCTGGCGGGGTGGGGTGATGTCTCTTACGGCCTCAAAATGTGACATGGATCGCCTTGGAAGGTCCACTCCCCCAACCGCCCGCGCTGGCCGTCTGGCGGTGTTGATCAAGGTTCGCCAACAAACTCGATGAGCTTGACGTGCTGGACCGGCTCAATGGCGATTGTCTGCGGTGCGGAACCCCATCCGCGATTGAGCAGGATTTCAGCCGCCCGCACACGGGCGGAATCGCTGTCTCCGTTTCGCATGATCCCTGCTAGAATCTCAACCGCCTCAACGGAATGGCCACGGGCGGCCGCCACAACGTCGGGGTCAAGTTTTGGTCGTCCGCCCCGGTTTCCAGATTGTCCTTTTTGGAATCTTGCCATGATTATTTCCTGTTATCGCCCTGTTCTGAGGCGACATTTTAGTCTGTCGGGGTCATATTTCACCATTAAAATCGCATGATCGGCCTCATTATCCCCACCCCCTACGGTCAATCCACCAGCGCCAATAAGTCCAAACCTTGCGATAGTAGAAGAAAAGGGTAATCAGGATCATGGTTGACCTCCAGAATCATTGGCCAGGCTTTCCCGGCAAACCGCTCCCCCGCCTGCACATTGTCGGCCGCTTTGGGTTTGACGACCGGTTGCGGTTGTCTTTGTGGGATATTCAGTGGTCCCGCATTGGCGGCGATGCTGTAGCGGATGTCGGGGTTGGCCTGATCAAACGTGCCGCGATTGCCGGTGGCGATGGATGGGGTTGCCTCTGTCGGGTTTTGCTTGACTGATGAGGGTTGGGGGGGGATAGTTACGTTCTTATTGGGCATGCCCTCGGATGCGAGCAGCCCTGGGGATGGCATCCCAGGCTCCCTAACGGGATGTACGGCGGGGTTGGCCACCGTCGCCAAGGGCACGCCCTTATTTTTCAATTCCGCAAGAATGGTTCCTTGTTCCCCTGTATAGTAGGTTTTAAGTCGCAATCGGCCGTTGTTCTCGCCATATACCGCCAGATACAGTTGGTCATTGCCGTTTTGCTTCAATAGCCAAATTCTCTTGTACCCCTTCTTGTCTGTCGCGCCGATCCAGTCGGGGTTCCGCACCACGCCGGGCAATTTGGCGATGTCGTCCGGTGTCAATTCGGGGTGGCGATTCAGTACATGGCGAATTGCTTCCACCTGCGCTTCATGCGGTGTGCCTCGTGGAATTGGTACGCCCAAACGGGTCAAAGCATCCGATTGAGATTTTGAAACTTCTCCCAATGTTACCGGTGGTCCGGTTCGTGGTCGCTCTTGGGCAATTTGTCGCAATTGGTTTTCAGCATCACCACCCTGCTTGCCAGCGGTATCACTGGTGGAGACTGCCGGATTCTCCTGCTCCTTAAACTCCGCAAAGGGATCACCCGGCCTGCCCGGCAATTCCCCTGGCGAGAGAATTTCCTTGCCATACAGGCTCATCCCATCGGGTGGGATGTCGGCTTGCCAACCACGTTCGCAATCGCGGTTCCGATACGGCCTTTGCGATTCTGGCGGATATGTTCGTCCCACTGGTGCATTGAACCAGCAGCACGGCCGATCCTTCACGCATGGCCAGCACGTCGCCCACTCCCCATAGATCACGCCGGATATTCAATCGGGGTATCCACTGCTCAACCGTCTGGCACGTCCAGCCGGTCAATCGGAGTTTGTTCAATGTCCTTGATGTTGGCGTCATGGTTGGCCTCTAAAATCATCAGAATCACCGCCAAGGATTCCAGCTTGGCCGCTGTTGCGTTCGGCCATACTGGACGGGGGTTGGGTCTTCCAAGGGAGCAACAACGCACCAGCGTTTGATTGTGGGGAAGTTTTCTCATGCAACAGCCGTCCGATGGACGCCAGCAGTGACGACTTGGCCCGACAGTTGCGAACAAACCACGTTAGGTACTGGCGGTCGATACCGATCACCTGCCGGGGGGTCATGCCTCGATACTTGCCATAGGGAAGGGTCAAAAAGTCAGCGGGGTCATAATTGGATGAGTTCATACTAGTCCCAATCTTTCCAGTTCGTTTCGGTATTTCGGATGGATCAACCCGCGCCGGCCGGTCGGTGTTCGGTACGGGATGAGCGCGGCCAGTTGGTCGGCTACCCGCTGATTGAGTTCATCCTGCTTGGCCAGCAGCACCAGCAGTTCGGACTTGTGAATCTTCATCCGGTTGGCCAATTCCACCGTCACCTTGTCGATGGGATGGAAGCGCAGGCAGTCGCCGTCGGCCTTCAATTGGATGCCCAGGGCGTCCAGCACGGCCAGCAGGTCCGCCGCGTCCGGGGAAGTGGTGGGGGTCATATGGTCCCCCAGTCACCGGAAGGATTGTCGTCACCCTGAACCGGCTCAGGGTCGGTTTTGCCCCCGCTGAAATTCTCATTTTTGTAGGATGGTGAACCAGCAAAAGGGTCAAAAGGGGTATCAGGGGGGCTTTTGCTGGTTTTGCTGGTTCCGTCCCCTAGGAAAATGGAAATTTTCGGATTGGTTCGGTAGATGGTTTTCGGCCGTCCGCCGGTCGGCTCATCGACCTCGGATAGCCACTTGGCGGATGCAAGCACGTCCAGCGCCAAATAAACCGATTGCCGATCCAGCCCCGCCCAACCACGGTTGTATATGTCTCTGGCGGTAAAGGGGCTTTCGAGTTCCCCGGCCAGTAGTCGTCTTGCCAACTGTCCGGCCGCAATCGCGGGGGCGCTCCCCACAACTGCGTAAATCCGGCGTGCATGAGATTCAAGAAATTTCGACCACGCCACCGCCCGCTGAATCGCCTCCACCGACACCGGACCTACCCCGCCGTCCAGCAGATGAAAAATTAAAGCCAACGATGGAACCGTACTTTTCATTTTCAGCAGGTGTGATTCGATTGCCGGATGATCCACACCGGACCGACAGTGCCGCATCAGGTCGGCGTGCCACTTGTCAAAAATCAGTTGGGCATCATCATTAAACCGCAAAAAAGGTATCGACCGCTCATAGCCATCCCGTTGCGCCTCCACGTCGCCGGGGGTTAGGTCGGCCAGTCGCTTCATCGCATCATGCGCTTTGGATTTGGCCTCCGGGTCTGGATATCGGTCAACATTGGTCCAGCCGTTCGGCGTGTCCGGCCACACCGCCAGTTGGAATCGCTGGCTCAAACCGTCCGCACCCATACCTCCAGCGATTGCCAAGCGGATGTAATCGGCGTAGACGCCGGGTTGGATCGTGCCAATGATCGAAAGTGTTGTTGACTCAATCGCGACAGTTCCCCGGCCGATACGCCGGTATTCATATCTGTCCAGCCCGCCCCATGCCGCAAGATAAAACCCACGATCATTCTCGTGCCCGTCGCGGTCCATCGTCTTCAGCCATCCGATGATCTCATCACGGTCCAGCAACACGCCGTTGGGATTCTGGTTAAGGACCACACCAAGCGCCTCAACCGTGCAATCATTGACCACATAAACCCGCTCGGTTGGTCCTTCCTGTTTTTCAGCCGCTGCCATGCTGGCCGCCAATTCTTCGGCCTCTTCGCGTTTACCGTCTTTAATCAACTCATTGAGTTTTGCCTTGAACGCTTTTTTTTCGGCATCCATCAGCAGTTGATGAGCATCGTATTGGTTGACCGCCGCCGCATATTCGCGCCCCGCTTCGGCCTGTAGGTGATAGATCGTTCGCAATGCTTCCCGGCGCGTTGGCGACTTCATTGCTGACGGCGAACCAATAAGAAGCGCCCAAAGGTTCGGAACCTCCGTCCAGTCATCGTATTGCTTCGGTCGGATTGCAATCTTGCGGCCGATGAGGCTCCCGGCGCTGGCCAGCATCGCCACCGCCGCAAATTCAGGGGGGCACTGCATCCGTTCCGAAACATCCCTAGCCCAGTCGCGTAGAGATTCCGGTAGTAGGTCATAGTCGAATTGATGCACCGTTGGTAAACCGTTCGGAAGTGGCTTCGGTTCCGGCCAGTCAAACCCGGCGGGTACTGGCGCAACCTCCCCGGCTATGCGCAACATATCTTCCCGTGTGCCGCCGTCGGCAAGGAATTGCTCAATGTCCCCGCCAGCAGGTAAGCCCGGCAACGTCACCACTTTCACTGATGCTGGACGATCAAGTGATAACAGCAGGCGCGAAACATCAGCCGCATACTTTCGCCCAGGCTCATCAGCATCCGGCAAAATGACCACGTTGCGGCCCGCTAGCGGGGACCAGTCTGATTTACTGGCCGATGATGATCCATGCGCACTTGCAACCGTCGCAAGTCCCAAACCCGCCGCTATATCCGCGCACTTTTCCCCCTCGCAGATATAGATCGGCCCATCGGCGGGGAGCTTATCGCGCCGATATAGCGGCCATTTTTCCGCAGGATCACCGATGCACCACCCGCTCTTGTGACGATGGATCGGCCGATACTGCTTCCCATCGGCGCTGGTCAGCCGCACAATTTTCGCGACTTCGTTTCCGCTCGCATCGCGATAGGTCCAATCCTTGACTCGCTTCCCGCCAGTCGATCTTTCAATCGCCTCAATTGCGAGAATCGCGGATGCGTAGATTTTCTTTCCGCCGTCGCCAGCAGATCGTGATTGACCGGCCGCATGAGCCTGTCCGTTACCGGCGCGCCAAACCTCTCCCCCATCACGCCAGCATTTGCCGGCCCGGCCGTCCGGTGCAATAGTGCATCGGTCGGCGTTTCCGCATTGCGGGCATGTTTTTCCCGCCTGTTTGCATGTTGGCCATTCATTGTTTCTTTTGTTATTATTCATTTGTTATTCCTTCTTTCGCCGCCCCACTTGCCGGGGCGGTTTTTTTGTTGGGGGGGGTTCTTAATTCGGTTAGACGGGGGAGACGGTCCCGATATCCAAGAAATTCTCGATGTCTGCCAGCCGGTAGCGGACGGTCCGGCCCACCTTCACATAGGGGAGCTGTAGCCGTTTCTCGCATCGCCAGGCCGCCAAGGTCTGGGGTCTCATGCCCATCATTTCGGCCGCCTCACGGGTGTTTAACATCTTGCCTTGACTGCCGCTGTCGCGGCCCGATATGGGTTTTTTTGTCTTCATACCCAATTATTCGACACCGATTAAAAACACTAAAAAAACCCCGCAAATATGCGGGGATTATGTGTGATTGTGGTGGTTAAAAGCGGTCCCCTTTTGGTCCCCTTTTAGGTGGGGTGGCTGCGTTTCTGGTGGGTGGGCAGTCCTTTGGCCCGGCGATACCGCTGGACGTGTTTGACGAAAGTACCGGCGTTGGCGGGTAACGCGACTTTGGGGGCGTCGAGGTTGTTGATCGCCGCCGTGTGGATGTCGCGGTAGTTGTGGTTTTCAGGGGGGAGATTCTTGATACCCCACTCATAGACGCGATTGGCCGTCCTCCAGCATGGCTTGATCCGTTGTTTGGGTTTCGTCGCAACAGATGGATTGCTCAACCGCTTTATGATGTCACGGATGACTCTTTCGCATTCCTTGGCCGTCGGGGGTGGGGATAGGCTCTCAAGTTCGCTCAGCACCCATTTCAGGTTTTTGACGATGGGGTTGATGTCGATCATGTCATTCCCGCGATTTGCTCAATATGCTTCTTTCCTGTCGGCTACGATGCCCACTTCCACTTCCCGCCATGCGTCGTCGATGGTGTAGATGATGCGATAATTGCCCACACGAATGCGGTATGCGTTGGGATATCCCGCCAGCTTCAGGCATCCATGCGGGCGGGGGTTGTCAGCCAGATTGGCGATATGCTGGTCGATGCGCCGCCGTGTCGCCGCCGGTATCTTTCGCATGGCCTTGGGGACGGAAGGGAGTATCATCAGGGAGTATTTCATTTCCCCTTCAGCCCCATCGTTTTCCGTGCCTTGGAATAAGGAATTGCCTTTTCGGCGGCCTTGCGGCGTTTGAGTTCAGCCACGTCCCCCCGATCCTGTTCGGTCATTTCATCATCACGCAGCACCCGCACACCATGTTGATCGAACGCCTTGCGGTATTGTTCAATCGGGATAATCGCGTATTTCTTGCCGTCCAAGGTCAATGTCGCCACGCTCATGGTTCACCTCGCATTCATGGATAATGTATCATGCTAATTGATCCGCGTCATTTCCCGTCCCCAGAATCGCCGCCGTCGCGGCGTTGACCGATTGTTTCACGGGGTCCAGATTGAGCCGGGCGTAGATGGCGGTTGTGGCCACGTTCTTATGGCCAAGGCTCTTGCCGATCACCGGCAAGCTGGCCCCTGTCGCCGCCTGCCAGCTTCCCAGCGTCCGGCGTAGGTCGTGGAGTCGCAAATTGACGATGCCCGCCCGATTCAATATCCGCGTCCAAGCGCATTTGATGTCCTCGATATGCCCGCTACGACCGTAAGATGGGAAAACAAAGGGGGAGTCATTCCCTTCACGTCGCCGGTTGAGAATCTCCATGACCGGATCGGCCAAGTAAACCGTCATGGCTTGGCCATTCTTTGAGTCGTCGTGGGGTATGGACCAGATTGACCTATCAAAGCTGATGTCAGCCCACCGCATCCCCATTGCGTTGGATCGCCGTCCGCCGGTCAACAGCGCCACCATGATGTAGTCACGGATCGTCTCATTGGGTTCCTCCTGCAAGGCCGAAAAGAATTTCGGCAGTTCATCGGCCCCCAAGAACCGATCCCGTGATTGCTCCCTGAACCGCCGGATACCGTTGACGGGGTTCACCTCGTGCCCGATGTCTCTGGCCACATTGAACATCTTGGACAACATCGCCAGCATCCGATTGGCCGCATAGTGGCCGTGGTCCTGTCCCACCTTGGCATGAAGAAACTGAACGTCCCGCCGCTCGATGTCGTCCAATTTCCGGTTGGTCCACGGCTTCAAGTACCTCCTGAACGTCCCTTCATCACCCTGCCATGAGACGGGTCGCTTGTGAACCTTGGCGTGATGCTCCATGTAGAAGATGAACAGGCTCCCCAACGTCTGACCGGCCCTGCGTTTGCGTTTTTCCGCCATAGGGTCGATCCCGTCGGCAATCTTGGCCGATGTATGACCGGCCAGCCTCCGCGCCTGATCGATGGAGATTTCACCGAACCGCCCCAGCCGCAATTGTTGCGGCCGATTCTTCACCCATCGATACGCATAAAAGGTCTTTGTCCCTGATGGCATGACCGACACTGCCAACCCATGTGCCTTTGAGTCGTGAATCCATATCCGTTTGCGTCCCACCGGACACTTTGCGGCCTCAATTGTCCTCACTGTCAAATTGACCTTGCGGCTCAACTTTGGAAGTTGTTTTTCGTCGTCGGCAATCCTCATAATCGTTGACATGGGCGGACTCCTGAAATTGTCAAAATGTTCCGCTCCTAGGCCCGTCCTAGGAGCGGTATCAATTTCGACCAATTTTGGTCAATCTCAATATATGTCATTTTCCTAGGAGAAACGCATTGTGTCAATAGAGATCAATTAAATTCTATCAGCGGGGTTCTCCTAAAATGCTGACTCTTAATCAGCGGGTTTTAGGTTCAAGTCCTAAATGGCGCAATTACAACTGGGGGCGGGGGGATTATTTTTGATTTGTGATTGGTCAAAAGAGATCAGGGTAGGGTAGGCCGACTGATATCGGCCTCCCCAACCTCGGTTGGGCTGTTTGTAATGTCGAAATGCGGGTGGAACGGTCAATAAACTGTTATCATGGTTGAGCGGGTGCGGTAGTTGTCGTCGCCGTTGACGTAGTGGGCAGGGTGGTCGGGATGGGGTCGGTGATGATGGCCGATTCATCCTTGTTGAAGCCCGTCAACGGCCCCTGTGGGCCATCAAATAATAGCAGTGTTCCAAACCAGAGTTGTAACGTCACACCAGCCAGCAGCAGAATCACGAAGATCGACAGCAAAAATTTCTTACGTGGCGCCCAACGGGCCAGAATCGTCAAAATCAATGTCAGCACCACGAGATTGACCCCCGTGATGACATGCGCGGTTCGACGCGGCAGGGCGGGAATGATCTCCCGCAATTGTTGAAAATCACACGTCTGCGAATCGAGGGCCAAAAACCAGACCCCCGCGCCGGCCGTCAGCAATCCCAATACAAACGCCAACAGCCAGAATCGCGCCGATGGAACCCGTGCGGGTGGCTGCGCCGGGAATTCCATCACCCCAGGTGATTGCGGCCGACCGGTAAAGGCCATCGATACATCCGTCACTGGCCGTTGGGCATATCCTTCCAGCGACTCCTCCGACATCGGTTGAAGAGGGGTTCCATAAGTGACGGCCGCGCGGATCGACAACCCCACCGCGATCAACGCCACCGCCACCATCAACCCCGCCAGCAGCAGGTGGGTTTGCAACGGCGGGAGAAAATAGACCACATCCAGTTTTTGTGCCAGTTGAAAAGTGCTTTCCACACCCACCGCATGGCGATAGACCGCCTCGCCGCTGTGCCAGGCGCCGCAAAAGAGCAGGCCCACGGAGAACAACATCGCAATCAGCAGCGGAATATGCAGCCGCTTGCGCCATCGATCCGAACAGGCCAGCCAAAGGACCACCACCACCAGCGCGATGCCGGTTGAGATGCTCATCTCGCGCAGATGGACGATCAACATGTGCCAGGATGAGTTGGTCAAGGTGCTGGCGGCCACCTTGGCGTGCCAGGTCATCGCCCGATCCGCCTCCGGTATCCCCAGTTGCACCACATCGTTGAGCGCATACAACCCGCTCAGGACGGCCGGCACCGCCAAGACAGTCCCCAGCAAGAGCATCCATCGCCCGGCCGCTCGAAACCCCGACCGCCGCCAGAAAAAGCTGAAAAATTCGATCAACACCCCCAGCGTCAACAACGCCACCGGGTAATGAATCAAAATGACATGCCAATTGGGCGAAATGAATTCACTGGACATAAATGGATCCTTCCTGTGCAAGGCACAATACTTCGATGAGGGGCTTTGTGTAAAGGCTGGAAAGAGACCGAATAATGGGTCATAGGTCCAAACGGGTCAGGCCGTAATGGCACTAAATCTAGCATCGGCACCTCTTTTTATGCGAGGCTAATCGCATCTGATTTCTGGGTTGGGTGAGCAGGCTGAAGCTGTCGTTTCGGCGTTTTTTGAGGCGGGGTTCGACCCGGCCG
>JADLBV010000134.1 GCA_020847545.1 Phycisphaerales bacterium | reverse complement strand
GCCAGGTCATGCCCAAATCGCTTGCCTCCCTTGCGATTAAGTCTGTAGTGAGAATCGACAACGACCGGTCCTTGATCGTTGAAGTGTGATAGGCGATACTCGTGGCCATCCTTGGCCTCCTTGGTTGGTGTTGTGAGACGACCACATCATCCAGGAGGCCTTGGCTTGCGCCAACCGCCGCGCAACTGCTTTTTATTCAAAGGTTTACAGACGAGACGAAAATCGCCGACGCTAGATTTAGTGCCATTACTTCCTGACCCCTTAGAATTGGCCATTACAACGGAAGGGTGGTCTATGCCTTTCAATCCATTACATTACGAGTCTTCATCACGTCAGGAGTATAGCTTTGCTAGAATGTCAGTGTGGATTGCATTTATAATTGCAAGCATCGGCAATTTAATAAGTATAGTGGTTCCGGTATACACCCTTTTTCAGGTACCTTCTGGCACGGTAATACGACCCTTAGGGTTAATCGGAAAGATGTTAACAGTCGCTCTCTTCACAGGTGGTACGAGTATTTTTGTACTTGTGCTTTTTTTTCTATTCTCACAACCCCGGGGCCGTTCAATATTATTTGCAATTGTAACACTACTCCTCTCGATAAGCCCCATTTTCGTATCTATCATGACGATTCGTCTAGTGGTTTACTGTCGCGGTCTGGTGGAATCCGGATGATTAGAGGGCCTTGCAGAGTTGACTTCCCCACGAATGATGTGCGCTACGCAGTGGGTCGATGAAAAAAATAAAGCTGACGCAAGCCGTTCACAATCACAACATCATGGGAAATCAGAACATGGCCAATTTTGAGAATGTACGGTAATGATCAAATCTCATAGGCTGTCAATGATGGCTCACCGATGGCTTTGGACCATCGCCTTATGTCTGACTTGCTCCGTCACCGCCCACGCCCAGCTATCCTGGTCCACCCGCTCTTTGGAGCGTCAGGCGACGCCGGCCGATGAGCAGGTCGTGGTGGAGTATCCTTTTGTCAATCCCACCGATCACCCCATCACGATCACCTCCCTGCACACCTCCTGCGGTTGCACCACCGCTGCTTTGGACAAGAAAACTTATCAGCCACAGGAAAAAGGCGGCATCACCGCCACCTTCACAATAGGGGAAAGAGAAGGCGAGCAGAACAAGAGCATCGTGGTGCAGACGGATGATCCGGCCGAATCGACGGTGATCTTGCGGCTGAAGGTGCGGGTGCCGGTGCGATAGGAAAGTGATTTACTCCTCATTTGATAATGAAGGAGGATAGGTGATGCCAAGCGTCTGTGGACAATGTACACCTTGTCATGGATACGAATACAATCCAAAAACAAAAATCAAAAATCCCTAAAAACCCGTTCGCTTGAATTGTTTTTCAAGGTCCTTGAGGGATAACCGCAGCGTCGTCGGTCGGCCGTGGGGGCAGTTGCTGGAGCGTTCGACCAGTTCGCGGCGGGAGAGCAACGCTTCGATCTCGGCGGCGGAGAGGGGGTCGCCGGCTTTGACGGCCGCCTTGCAGGCCATCATGTCCAGCACCTCGTGAAGCAGTTCCTCATCGTGCAGGTCAAGCAGTTCCTGTTCACCCCGTTCGAGCAGTTCCTGGATGAACCGGAGCGGTTCGAGGCGGTGCAGGAAGGAGGGGAAGGCGTGGAGGGCGAGGGTGTCGAGGCCGAAGGGGGTCAGTTCGATCCCCAGGCGGACCAGTAAAGGTTGAATCTGATCGACCAGCGCCAATTGCCGGGTGGTGACGGCCAAGGGGAGGGGGATCAGAAGGCGCTGCGATTCAAGGGGGCCGCGGGTGAGGCGGGTGCGCAGCTCCTCGTACATGATCCGCTCGTGGAGGGCGTGTTGGTCGATGATGATCATTCCTTCGGGGGATTCGGCGACGAGGTAGCTGTTGTGGAGTTGAATGGCGGAGGTGGGGGATGGGGGGGGAGGGAGTGGGGTGGAGAATGGTTCGTCGGTGATTATCGCTGGGTTGGCGGAGGAAGGGAGATTGGGAGAGGGGGAGAGGGGGAGAGGGGGAGAGGAGAGAGGGGGGGCGGAGGGTAGGGTTTGTTGTAGGAAGGAAGCGAGGCGGGATTGCAAATCGGGGCGGTCGGATGATGGAGGGGCGGGGAAGGTGGTTGCGTGGGGGATGGCGGTGGGGGTCAGGTCGCTGCCCAACAGTTTTTCGCGGACGGCCGAGAGGACCAGGCCGTGGATTCGGCCGCTGTCGCGGAAGCGGACTTCCATTTTGGTGGGGTGGACATTGACATCGACGTCAGCGGGTGGAATTTCCAGCAGCAGGATGGCGGCGGGGTGTCGGCCCGGCTCGGTCAGGCCGCGATAGGCTTCGCGCAGGGCGTGCTGCATGAATTTGTCGCGGATGGCCCGGCCGTTGAGATACAACTGCTGGTATTTGGCGGTGGGGCGGGCGAGTTCGGGGAGGCCGATGATGCCGTGGAGATGGATTTCGGCGTCGTGAACATCCAATGGAAGGCGCTGCTCGCGGAAGTCGGTTGGCCAGGCGTCCAAGAGCCGATCTACCGGATCGGCGAGAGAGAGCTGCAGGGTTTTTCGGCCATTGTGAAGGAGGGTGAAGGCGATGGTGGGATGAGGGAGGGCAAGGCGAAGGACCATTTCGGCGATGTAACCATATTCGGTGGGGGCGCCGCGAAGGAATTTTCGACGGGCGGGGGTGTTGTAAAAGAGGTGGTGGATTTCGATGGTGGTGCCGACATTGCCGGCGGCCGCCTGCGGGTCGCTGAGGATGCCGCCGCGATTGTGGATTTCATAGGCGGCCTGTTCGGTGGGGATTCGGCTGAGGATTTTGGCCTGCGAGACCGCGCCGATGCTGGCCAGCGCCTCGCCGCGGAATCCCATGGTGGCGATGCGGGTCAAATCCTCATCGCAGGTGAGTTTGCTGGTGGCGTGGGAGGCGAAGGCCAACGGCAGTTCGGCCACCGGGATGCCCGAACCATCATCGGTCACGCGGATCAGGGTGTGGCCACCCTCCTCGACCTCGACTTGAATGTGGGAAGCACCGGCGTCGATGGCGTTCTCGACCAGCTCTTTGACAACCGAGGCGGGGCGTTCGATTACTTCGCCAGCGGCGATGCGGTTGACCAGCGAGGGGGAGAGTTGTTGGATCGGTCGATGAGCCACGCGGCCGATTATAGGGGACAAAATGACGCCGGCCAAAAGTGGCCGCGGGGAAGTTTGTCCCCTACACTGGAATGTATGATTGAATTGACCGCCGACGAGGCCCGTGTGCTGGGAGTGCTGGTGGAGAAGGCGCAGACGACGCCGGAACAGTATCCGCTGTCAATCAATGCGCTGGTCAATGGGGCGAATCAGAAAAACAACCGCGATCCGGTGACGAATCTGGATGAGGATGCCATCTTTTCGGCCGTGGAGTCGTTGCGGGCCAAGGGGTTGGTGGTGCGGGTGGATCAGATGGGGGCGCGGGTCTCCAAATATCGACACAATGCCAACGAGGTGTTGCATGTGAGGACGGCCGAGCTGGTGATTCTGGCGGAATTGATGTTGCGCGGGCCGCAAACACTGGGGGAATTGCGATCGAGGGCGTCGCGGATGCACCCGCTGGAAACAACCGAGCAGGCGCAGGGGATGCTCGATGCGTTGATGGGGCGGCCCGATCCGCTGGTGCGGTTGATTCCACCGACGCCGGGCACCCGGGCGCAGCGATATGTCCAACTGCTTTGTGCGGATTCGCATCCGCTGGATGCGCCGGCCGTCAATATTGAAAAAGTCCCGGTGGGCGATTTCAAGGAGCGCATCTGTCGACTGGAGGAACAGGTGGAACTGTTGCGAAAGGCGGTGGGGCAGTTGGCCGGTTCGCTGGGGGAGACGGGATTGCTGGAAAATCTCGATAAAACATCGGCCGAATCGTGATAGGATGACATTCAACCAGGAGAGATCATGCGAAAACTGTGGCGCATCGCTCTGGGGGTGATGATCGGGCTGGGGTGGATGGCATCGCCGGTGGTTTGGGCCGATCAAACGCCCACTACAGCGCCGGCCCAGGCCGAGGCTGTGCAATCACCCTTCCTGCGATTTGTGGATGAAGGGGCGGCCGGTGGAATGTTGGAGAGCGGCGAAGTGACATTGGTCAACGCCGAGGGAGTGAGCGTTGATCTGATCGCCGCCATTCATATCGGCGAGACTTCCTATTATCAGGAATTGAACCGCCATTTTCAGGATTTTGACGCGGTGCTGTATGAAATGGTGATGCCCAAGGGGATGCGGCCGCTTGCGCCCGGCGCCGGGGGTGACAGTTCGGTGGCGCAGCTACAGCGGTTCTTGAAGGATGTACTGGGGCTGGATTATCAACTGGATGTGATCGATTATCGCCCGGCCAATTTCATTCATGCCGACATGGACACCGAGACATTTGAGCAATTGCAACGACAGCGTGGCGAGTCTTTTGCCTCATTGATGTTGCAGGGATTGATGCGGGCGCTGGCCGATCCGCCGCCGCAAGTCGATGCGCAGGCGGAGGATTTGCTGGACTTGTTGACCCGGCCGGACCTTGATCGGCAGATCAAACTCGTGCTGGCTCGCCAATTGGGGGATATCGAGCGCATGGCGGGTGGGCTGGATGGCCCCGATGGGTCGGTTATTCTCACCGAGCGGAACAAGGCGGCGATGAAGGTGTTCGAGGAGACGCTCAAACAAGGCCACCGACACATCGCGATCTTTTATGGCGCCGCCCACATGCCCGACCTGCAAAAGCGGGTGGAGGCGATGGGTTTCAAGCCGGTGAATACACAGTGGCGATTGGCGTGGGACTTGCACATTCGCGCGGATCAGCCATCGGGGGTTGAACGGCTCCTGGATAAGGCGATGCAGACGCTGGATGAGGAATGAACACGTTGTCTGGTAGGTTTAATTCTCCAGCTTCCATTCGGTTGTGAAACTGATGCGTTGCTGGGGTTGGAGGGTGTGCGGATCGCTCACCAGCACCACCGGCAACGCCACGGCCGGGGCGGTGGCGGGGAATTCGTTGTACGCCTGTAGATGGATCGCGCCAAAACCCGTGAGGGCTTCGTAGGCATCGTTGGCGCGCCGAACTATGCGCACGCCGGCGAACGGAGCCTGAAATTCGATGGTGGCATCCAATGGCACATCGCGCTGATTTTTCACCAGGATGCTGATCAGCAGTGAATCCCCTTCCAGGCAATAGATTTTTCTCCATCCCACGTTCTGATCATCCTCGCCGATGAATTGCCAGGTCTGATCATCCCGTTTTTCGATGTAACCCTTCATCGGGACGGCACTGATGCCGGCCAGTTGGACCGATGCACCCGGTTTCATCAACAAATTCCGATCCGTCCCGGCCCGTCCCCAATAAATCAGGTTCCCCGTGTCATCCGCGACCACCGCTCGGATGTGTCGATTTTTCAATTCATACCCGCCGGCCACCTTGCGCATCAATGTCGGCCCGGCCAATGGGTTGATCTCCACCATTTCATCCCCGCCGGTGGGCGAAATGGATGATTCCTGTGTGGTCGATTGCGGAGTGGCCGGCCCGTGACAACCCATCGCCAACAGCATCAACCCACAGACAACGATGGCCATTAGATTTGCGTTCATCACCCTATTGTGCGTTTTATTGAGTCAATTGACCAGAAGCGAGAAAAATCATCACAAGCGGAGGCAATCGGGTGAAATTTATCAAAAACAGTCCTGCGAACGGAATTTGTAAATCATTATGTGTAAGGCAGTTATAATCATTTGTCTCAATGTGGATGCACAATATGACCTCGTTCGAGAAATTTATTGCTTTTTTGTATTCAAATCTGTACCATGATGAAGTCCAATCTGGCCTATTGCGTAGTCCATATGTCAAAGGCGTTTACAAAACTCACAGCGGCCCAGCAACTGGCGTTGCAGTTTCAGCGCCATGTTGAAGAAGGAACTTGGTCCACCGGATCCAAGCTTCCCACCGTGCGTGAATTGGCCGACCGGTTTCGGGTCAGTCGGACGACCGTACAAAAAGCGCTGGGTGAATTGAGTGATCGTGAGATCATTCAACGCCGCGATCGCCAGTCGAGCATCGTCACAGCGCCATCGGCCACCAACAATCGAAATAAAAATCAGATTGGCGTTGTGGTTGGATTGGACCCTTCGATTCACATTCCACTCTGGTGGAGTCAGCAGATTATCCATCACGCCCAGATGGTTCTGGCCGAAAGCGGGTATGTCCTGACTTTGTTTAATTACATGGTCAACAAGCCGGATTATGCCAGGCAGGTCAGCGAACAGATGTCCGGCATGAAAGAATCACTGGCCGGCATGTTTTTCTTTGCGGATAGCAATGATGTGGGTTTTGTGGAAGTGTTTAATCAGGCCGACCTGCCTTGGATGTCGGTCAACCCGGTCGGTTTGGATACACATTACAACTATGTGATGGCCGACCAACTCGCGGCCGGTCGGCTGGTGGGGCGTTGCTTCGCCAAGATGGGATATGAACGGGTGGCGGTGGTTTATGATGACCTGGTGAACCTTTCGCCGCTGGAAAAAGTAACCGGCATTTATCAGGGATATCTGATTGAGGGTGTTTCATCTGAAAAAATCGTTTCGGTTCGCACCCGGAATATGGAAACCGATGCCGGTTATGTGGCCATGCAACAATTTTTGACCAATCATCAGCCGCCGCAGGGCATTTTCGCCACATCAGACACGTTGGCGGTCGGTGCCATGCGGGCGTGTCAGGAGATCGGCTTGCGCATCCCGCAGGATGTGGGGGTGGTCGGCAGCACAGGTTTGCCCAGTTCGATGCTGCAAAGCGACCCACCATTGACCGAGCTGCGCCAGCCGGTTGAGGGGGTCGGCCGGCAATTGGCGTTGTGCCTGCTGGAGATGATTCGCGGCGATCTTCGCCAGATCAGCGGCCGGCGCGTGCCATCGCCATTGATCTTGAAAAAGTCGCTGGCCATCCCCGATTCAATCTGTCGGGAACTGGGAATTGGCCCGGTCGTAATAGATGAGCCGGCGGGTCAACCGCAGACGGCACAACAGGTTTCAACGGCATGACTATGGAGGACACCATGTCACAAATGCAGGAACGTAAAGGATTTACGTTGGTCGAGTTGCTGGTCGTCATTGGCATTATCGCGCTGTTGATCAGCATCCTGCTGCCAAGTTTGAACAAGGCGCGCCAATCCGCCAACAGCATCAAGTGCATGAGCAACCTGCGGCAGATCGGGCTGGCGATCACCATGTATCAGAACCAGAACAAGGGGTCTTTTGTCCCTTGGGATACCCATCTGCTGGTTCCACAATACCCCGGCATCTACCGTGCGAGCTGGGCGAAGATGCTCTGGTCTTTGAATCTCATCAAGCCGATTATTTACGATGATCCGGCATTTCAGGAGAGCGATATCAAGTTCAGCGATATTCCCTCCTATCACCAGAATCAGCAATATCCGGACGGCGCGACCAATGGCACTTCGGCCTACAACGAAGATTTTCCATTCATGTGGACGCCGTACGGTTACAACTACATGCACCTGGGATCCAACTGGCGGGCGATCTCCGGAGATTTGACCCCCGCCAAGATCACGAATCTGAAAAACTCGGCCGAGACCCTCGTTTTGGCGGATGCCAAGTATGTTGGAACGGTTCGCGGCTCAAACATCATTGATGACAATCCCGGCACGCTCAACACGCTCGATGAACGGCACCCCGGCCCCAGCGTCAATGTGCTCTGGGCGGATGGCCATGTCACCGGCGTGCTGTGCAAGGCGGGATATCCATACACAACGGGACTGACCAGCGTGCTTGATGCGTCCAATTACTGGGATCGCAAATAAGGTCAGTTGAATTGATGAATCAACCCACCGGCACAATGTGTGTCGCAATGGGAATTTGAAGTGTTTTTTCCGAGAGGAGATGGATCATGTCTGTTCGTCAATCGGCAGTGGTTTTCGCGGCATCATGCCTGACAGTTGCGTCACTGGCTTCGGCGGCGACGTTTACGTTTCAGGATGGAGTGGGTGGGTATGATGGAACGCAGGATTTGGCAGTTTTTGGCGGAGGAGATTCGCAGAAAAATACAGGTGCCGATATATCCTATAATGTTGGATATGGCGGGAAGGCGCTCATAAGATTTGACAATCTTGGCGTTTTGGCTGGGGCGACGATTCAATCTGCGACCCTTACGCTGTACACTTCTTCCAACAGTTATGGAACCAATCCTCTAGATGCTGCCACACACCCGGTCAGTGTATATCAAATGAAAGATGCCAACGTCGGCTGGCAGCAGGGAACCGGACACTACGATGATTCCGCAGATCCCGGAGAAGCCTGTTATGATTTTCTGAGCTACAATACCATACCATGGGCAGAACCTGTCTCAGTACAGAATTGGACCACGGAGGGGGTGGCAACATCGCTGGATACGCAGACATTCACTTATCTCACAGATGGTTTACCGGTGACGTTTACCTTGCCGGTTTCACTGGTGACGCAATGGGTCAATGGCACCAACCCCGGGTTGATCATCGACAGCAGCGAATATTACAGCGGCGTACAGTTCCAAAGCTCGGAATTCTCCACCATCAGCGGTCGGCCGCTGTTGACCATTGAAGCGACTCCAGTTCCTGAGCCGGCTTCAATGGCCCTGCTGGGTGTGCTTGGACTTGGTGGGTTGATTGGCCGACGACGTCGGGCGTAATGAGCCTTGTATACTCCCTCTCCCGGATGGCCGGGAGAGGGAGTATTTCGCTCCATCCTGATACGACAGGGGCGGCAATTGGATAGTGTTTGCACACTTTTATTTCTCAGAAACTAAATTTTATTTGGGAGCCTGCAACATCATGATTCGATCCGGATTATTCGCCTTGATGGCTGGGATTGTGTGTATTGGGATGGTTTCGATGGTCAAGGCGGATGAGCCGCAATCGTTGCCGGTTGCGGTGGCTGAGGTGGGTGATCCGCCGCCGCCGGTGGATGGGGATCTTGGGCGGTTGGGGCGCGTGCCGGGGTGGGTGGATGTGAAAGGTTCGGAGTCGATCGCATTCGGGGCGGACAAATGGAAGGGGGATGATGATTTAAGCGGCAGTGTTCTGCTGGGGTGGGATCCACAGTTTCTGTATGTCGCGGCGCGCGTACGCGACCAGGTGATTTCGCAGACCTTTGCCGGCGAGGGGTGCTGGCAGGGGGATCATGTGATGCTGGTGCTGGATGTGCCGCGACAGGAGGGGGTGCGGGACAAGGGCAAAGTCTTCCAGATCGGCATCAGTCCGGGGAATCTCAAGCCAAATGGCATCGTGGCAGAGGTTTATCAGTGGGCCCCCACGCGCGGATCGGTTGTCGGGGCGAGGGTTGGGGCGAGAAAGACGGCCGATGGATACCAGATCGAGGCCGCGATTCCGTGGAAGAGTCTGGGGATTGAAAAGATCGATAAGGGGTTTCGCATTGGTTATGACATCTCCCTGAGCGATTCGGATCAGGTGGGTGATTCGATACAGGATAAGTTGACCAGCCTCAATCCGGCCAACTGGGAATTGCGCAATCCCGATCATCTGGTCGAGGGGATTTTGGCCAGCGGCGACCGGAAGATCGATCCGAACTGGATCAAGCCGGCGTTCGAGTTGCTCAAATCGGACATTCGCGTCGGGGCGGGGCAGACGATCAAGGTGGAGGGGGGGAAATTCGACCAGAAATCGATTGCCGAAGTGGTTGTGCATGCGCGGCTGGATTTCAAAACGGTCGCCGGCGGCAATCCCTATTTGCTGGTGAATGTGAATGGCAAGGTGCTGAACATCGACCGTGTGCGCAACCGGTTGCCACAAATGGACATGGGGGCGCGGCAAATCGCCAGCACGGGAGGGGATGCGTGGTTCATCTTTTTCTCGCCGGATTTCAAGCCGATTCCGTATGAGACGGGATATGCCGTGCAGGGTGTCGATCCGTTTGAGTTGCGGTTTGATGTGACGGACCTGTGGAAAAAAGAGGGGGGAAATGTCATCGAAATTCACAATCTCGCCCAGAGCAACGAATACCTGATCTGTGCGGAGGTGGGGGTGAGCGAGCGTCTGAGCCGCAAGCTGGAACCACCGAAGCTGAAACCCGCGCCGACCGGCGAGATTCCGACGATCGTGCCCAAAATCGAAGCCAAACCGGCCTATACTTATCAACAGACCCCCGGCGGGGCGATTGAGGTGAGGCTCGGCGACCAGAAGTGGGTGATTGAATCGAGTTTCTCAACGATCACCCCCGGCTGGGCAAAGCTGGGACAAGGTGACGAACCGAAATCGGAATGGAAAACAATAAAGAAATCGGCCGACGGCCTGACCGCCACGGCCAACGGGTTTGAACTGCAACGCAAAATTGTCCGGTATGATGATCATCTTCAGGTGATGGACCGCATCACCAACACCCTCGACGAAGACCTGCCGGTCATGTACGTCCACCAGACGAAGGTGGATCGCAAAACCGGAAAACTGTTTCTGGCCGGCATGCCGACCACACAGGGGCAATCGACCACCAACACGGCCGAGCATCCCGCGACGCTGATGCTATGGGAGCACAGCGGCCTGGGACTGTTGAGCGAAGATGACCTGTCCCGCGTGCAGGCGAATAATTTTGCGGACAATGAAACCGTGGGCATCCGCAACGACCGGCTGGTGGTCGGCAAGGGAAAGAGCGTCGAGCTGGAATATGCCATTTATCCCCTGGAAACGGGCGAATACTTTGATTTCATCAACCGCGCCCGCCGAAGCTGGGATGTCAATTTCCAGTTGACCGGCACTCAGGCGGATACGCATTCCGAATCGTCGGGGATGAATCTGGAGATGTCCGATGAAGCGATCAAGGCGATCTTGGACAACAAGTCGGCCATTTACGGCATCGCATGGATCTCCTATTACAATCTCCCCGGCAATGACTGGCACGATGATGATCTGGTGCTGCGCCGACAGAAGATGATGGATCGCATCATGCGGTTCAAGCCGGATTTCATGCCGCTGATGTATTACCACTGTTTCGCGGCGTTTCAGGATCCGCGGTTGAAGACACCGGCCAACACCGCCTATCTGCAGTCTCAATTTCACGACGATGCGATTCTGCGGCCCGATGGGACACAGGCCGATTATTCCGATCCGAACATGCCGCTGTTTTTGCCCACCGATGGATCGGCCTGGGGCAAGGCAACCGAGGAGGGAGTGCTGGATTACCGCATGGAGCGCAGCAAGCTCAAAGGGGTCTTCTGGGATGAGCTGGCCTACAGCGCGGTGAAATATGACTACAACCCCAAACACTGGGACGGTGTGACGGCCGAGATCGACCCCAACACCCACCGCATCGCCCGCCGAATCACCAGCGTGACGCTGGCCAGCCTTCCGTGGCGGGAAAGGGTGGCGAAAAAGATCATGAGTCAATATCTGCTCATGGGCAACGGCGCGCCCCACACGCGAACATTCACAAAATTGCACTTTCTGCGCTTCACGGAGACCAGCTCGATCAACAACCTGGTCCTGATGCAGTTGAGCACCCCGATCCAATTGGGGGATCACCTGACCGAACGCAACGAGGTCGATTGCTATCGCAACATGGTGCGCGGATTGGATTTTGGCGGTGTTTATTACTGGTATCGGCCGGAGATCATCGCCACCCACCCGACGCTGACCAGCTACATGTTCCCCATCACCCCGATCAACCTCGGACATGGATACATCATCGCCAAGGAGCGCATCTTGACCAACACCAGCGGCTATTTTGGCTGGGGCGACAAGAGCGATTTTGAGGCGGTGGTCTTTGACACCCGTGGCAACATGACCGATGAGGTGAAAATCCCTCGCATCGAAAAAGATGGAAAGGTCTTCGCCGAGATTCGCATCGGCGAAGGATATTCGGTGGCGCTGATACGCAAATAACACGGCGATGGGCATGGGCGTGCGGGATCAACTTTGTCGGATGGAAACGGCAATGTTGAGGGGGGGAGCGTCGGCATATACAAGCAGGATTCTCCAATTCAATCTCCAATTTCACACCCGGCAGGGTTGTCAAGGTGCGGTTCTCCTTGCGAAACTTTTCACTTTGATTAGGGTTTGGAACCATACACAGGCGGATTGGCCGGTGGAATGTGTTATTTCGGAGGCTTGATATGGCTGGTGTTGCGGGTGAACGTGGCCGTCGGGGTTTGGGATCAAAGGGCAATCCGAATCGCGCGTGCCTCCGCGCGGCCGTCGAATCGCTGGAATCCAGGCGGTTGTTGTCGGTGTCGGCGGGCGTTGGGGCGCGGTTTGACATCGTGGCCGGCGGCGGGGAGCCGCTTGGGGCGAATGTGGGGACGATTGATGTTGAATTGTTCCAGAACGTGACGCCCCTGACGGTGGCCAATTTTCTCAATTACGTCAACCGGGGTGATTTCGACAATTCGCTGATTCATCGGGCGGTTCCCGGGTTTGTGGTTCAGGGGGGTGGATACAACGTCAACACACCCGGCACGCACATCAGCGAAGACCCGCCGGTGCAGAACGAGTTTAATCCCGCCAATCCGAACACCCGCGGCACGATCGCGATGGCCAAGGCGGGCAACGACCCCAACAGCGCCACCAGCGAATGGTTTTTCAACCTCTCCAACAACTCAGCCAATCTCGACACGCAAAACGGCGGGTTTACGTCATTTGGCCAGGCACTGGGGGATGGGGTGCGGGTGATGGATGTTCTGGGGGCGCAATCCACCTACGCATTTGGCGGGGCGTTCAGCAGTGTGCCGCTATATCGTTATTCCACTTATCCGACCATTCCGCCGACGGCCGAGAATTTCTTTTCGGTCTCCAGCCTGAAACAGGTTGACCTGTTGACGGTGAATCTGGGCGGCATCGGCAACGAGAATGCCGTCACGTTTCACAGTTCACACACCGATGGCCAGGGTGTCACCACCGTTTCCACCAGCACCGTCGGCCTCAGCGGCGGCGGGGCGGCGACGTTGAAATTGACCGGCGTCGGCCTGAATTATGTCACCGATGGCAACACCGTCACCATCTCCGGCACGGACATCAAGATGGATGAGGCGAATACATCTTCGCTGCTCCCCAGTTCCATCTTGTATGTCTCCGGCAGCGGTTCAACCACCATCGGCGGGTTGAATGTCACCACCACCGCGGCATTGCGAACGATTACCTATCGCGACAACGACAGCTCGATTGTCAACGTCAACATGACCGGGCCGGGGTTGGTCACGGCCAAATTCGCGGGGGATAACCTTCAGGTGCAGGCCGTCAAAGGGGTGTTGTATGTCACCGGTAACAATATCCAGCTCAACGAGGTGGACACCACCGCCACGACCGTCAACAGCTCGTTGAACATCAATGCCTCGCGCGGCGCGGATTCGCAGACGACCATCGGCGGCATCTTCGCCGATGGATCGCTTGGACGGATCAACGCGCCTCGGATCAACATTTCCGGCGGCCAGGTATCTCTGGATGGCGTGGTGGGCATTTTGGACCTGCGAACCCTCAGCCACAGCCAGATTTCCCAACGCGGCACGGCCGGTTTCAGCACGATTCGCATCGGCGCTGCGGGTGATACCTCAATCATTTCCGCCAGCCCGATTCGACTGTTCAAGACCCAAAACTGGGTGGACAACGACGATCAAAAGGATTTCATCCAGGCGCCCTTCATCACCACCATTCAGGACACCGGCAATCTGGGCGCGGGATTGAAATTGACCGGAGCGCCTTCCGGGCTGACCTTGACCAACGCTCGAATTCGCGGGGCGGTCAGCGGCCAATGGTCGGTCACCGGGTCCATCGGGGCGATTAATACCGGCTCGCTGGCCGAAGGATTCAGTGCCCAGGTGAGCGGCGCGATCGGTCGGCTGCAAAGCAGGGATGTCACCGGCAGCTTGACGGCCGGGTCGATCGGCGCAATGTCGGTGCGGTCGATGAACAGCGCCAATCTGACGCTGACCACGCCGGTCGCGGCCGGTGTCTTTGCATTGCGAACACTGGTGTCGGCCGGCGCGGTGAACAACAGCACGATCAAATCATCCGGCAATGTCGGATCGATTGTGGCCGGCTCGATGACCAATTCGACCATCTTCGCCGGCGTGACGGGTAATAGTTTGCCCACCAATGCCGCCGATTTTTCCAGTCAGGCGACCATCAATTCGCTGGCACTGACCCATCCCGTCAACGGCGCCGCCTTTGTGAATTCCAAGGTTGCTTCCTATGTCTTGGGCCGTGTGGCGTTGGGACCGATGCAGCTTTATAACAATGGCAATCCCTTTGGCGTCGCGGCCGGGTTTGTCAGGTCGCTGAGTGCTTCCGACAGTGCCACCGGGCAGTCGATTGCATTGCAGAACGTCACCACGCAGACGCAGGTGGATTCGATCCTGTCATCCCGCGCCTTCAATCTCGTGAACGCCAAAATCACGCTGGTGGGATAGGCCATCTGATCAGGTGCATCTGAAAAAACAACCGCCCCGGACCGTTCTGGCGAGCGGTCCGGGGCGGCAAAACGACGCGCATGGTCTGATTTTAATCGTTGCCGGTGGTTTCTTCGAGCATTTTCCGCAAATATCCGTTTTCCCGCCGTGTCGCCTCCAGATCGAACACCAGATATTTGATGCTCAATCGCAGATAATCGAGACTCTCCTGAAGGCTGCTGACGGTCTGGCGCAAACGCTCATGACGCTGGCGGGTTTCGTTGGCGAGCTTTTCAAGTTTCTTACGCTCGGTCGACGGCAGGGTGCTGATTTCACCCATCAGTTCGGCGAGCTTGGTCTGGAACTCCTGTTCGTTCATTGCGTGCACTCCTCAATGCTGTTGTGCCGTGCTAAGGCAAAGTCCGTTCCACATCCGTGTGTTGGGGAAAATTCGTCCGATTCGGGTCTTTTTTCGACTCACCGGCATGGCCCTCCGATGCCATCGGTCGAGTCGATTGTGCCGGATGTTGCACACAGGCAACACGCATCCGATCCGACGTTGTTCATTACCCACTTGTCACTTCTGATGTTGCCGTTGTGCAACAACCATTAGCCAATAACCATCGCCGCATAACCCACGGCGTCCGTTGGGGGCCGATTGGCGGCATCGGCCCAAACCTCATGGCTGTTGGCGTGGCACAACAACCGGCTTTGGGATGATCCCAGCTCATCGCAGGCCGCCAGCATCGCCGCGATGGCACCGCCGCCGCAGGCGTTGTGGTGTTGCCGCACATGCGACACCACCCTCTCGGCCGACCGATCCATCAACAGCTCCAACAACCGGCGGTCGTTTTCCCTGGCCCAATCCAGCCCTTGTCGGCCCACGCCGGCCGGGGCAAAGCCATAAGCAGGCCCATAGTGCGTCAAATCGCTGCTGGCCAGAAAGACCGGCCTGTATCTCGCATTGATCAGACATTTGGCCGTCAATCGGCCCATCTCGGCCGCCTGTTCGATCACCGGAATTTCAAGCGGCAACAACTTCGCCTTGGGCCACGCCTGCTGGATCAGAGGTAATTCCACCTCCACCGCATGTTCGGTGCGATGAAAACGCTCATCGACAACGAATAAATCCTGATCTTTAATCAACTTTCGCTGAATGTCGCCCGGCAATTCGCTTTCGCCGCCGGGAACCCGCCATCGGGCATTCACATCCAGCACGGCCGAATCGGTGTCGAGCTGGTTGTGGATCGCACCGAAAACGACCACCACGTCCACATCATCCGCCGCCGCCATTGTGGCGATGGTCCGGCCGGCAATCGCGCCGCTGTATTTCCATCCGGCGTGCGGAACCAGGCCACCAATCCAACGAACCGGACGGTTGGTTTCATCCGCCCGCAGGTACGATTTTGCCACTTCCCGGCAAACCACGGGGTCGGCGGGATAAAACAGCCCGGCCACGGCCGGCTGCCGCACGTTTTTCGCCACTGGCCCGGCCATGGGTTCCATGATAATCCTCCGCAACAACCCCCCACAACGAATTTTGTCCCCACAACAGCCTCAAGTGCGTTTTGGACCGATAACCGAGGAAAGATAAATCGATTTGGAAGGCAATCTGGCCGTGATGATTCATCAGAGGACCATCTTGTCTTATAATGACGCCCTATGGCTCAATGGATCGACGGCGCCGCTTTGGCACAACAGGTACGCGAGACGGTCAAGCAACGTGTCGCCGAGATGACACGCCAACTTCACCGCCCGGTTTATCTCACGGCGGTGCTGGTGGGTGGAACCGCCGCGGGCGAACTGTATGCCCAGCGTCAGCGGGATGCCTGTAAGGCGGTCGGTATCGAATATGAACTGATTACCCTACCTCACGATGCGGATAAGGAGATGGTTTCGCGTCGGATCAAGCAATTGAACGAAGATGCCGCCGTCACCGGCATCATGCTGCATCTGCCGCTGCCCGAACATCTCAACGCCACCGAACTGCAATATCAGATCAACCCGGTCAAGGATGTTGAAGGGGTCAACCCGGCCAATATCGGCTACGTTGTTTACGGACAAACCCTGATCGCGCCCTGCACCGCACTGGCCGCCATCGAACTGATCAAAAGCACCGGCGTGCCGATTCGCGGAGCCGAAGCGGTTGTGGTGGGGGCCAGCCAGATCGCCGGTCGACCGATCGCACTGCTGTTGTCCGAACAAATGGCGACCGTGACGCTTTGCCATATCGCCACCCGCGACCTGGCCGCCCACACCCGCCGGGCCGAAATCCTGGTGGTGGCGGTCGGCAAGCCCAATCTCATTACCGCAGACCATGTCAAAGAGGGGGCGCTGGTGATTGATGTCGGCATCAACCGCATCACCTTGCCCGATGGGACCAAAAAGACGGTCGGGGATGTTGATTTTGCGGCCGTCGAACCCAAGGCCGCCTATATCACACCCGTCCCCGGCGGCGTCGGTCCAATGACCGTGGCAATGCTGTTGCGCAACACCCTGCGCAGCGCCGAACTCTTATCGAGATAATGGTTTATTATCGAAAACGCCGGTAGAAGTGGATCCCCGCCCCCAGCAGGAGCAGGTAAGAGACAAACAACGGAAACCCCTGCGCGCCGGCCAGGAAAGTCAGGGGAATGTAACGCATCGCCTTCATACTCGTGCATAGAGTATAAACGTGGGGCGCATTTTAATACCAATAATTACCCCAATCCTGACAGGCCATGACCGTCGGCCGTTAATACGGGCAATTTTTAACGTCCACGTCTACCGCACCGTCATCACCACCGGGCAGACCAGCATCACCGGATGCTCCTGCAAAAGCATCAACACCTGCAATTGCCTGCCGATTGCCGGCCGCAGCGCCGGCGAAAGGGCCGGCAGCAATGAACCGGCATCCAATGACAATTGCGGACGGATGGGCATGGCGGTCTGTGGGTCTTCACCCATCAACAGGTCCGCCAGTGTTTTGGGAGCGGGTAGGATTCGCACATCGAATTGGCCCGGCTTCAGATTCCCCTGCTCGGCCGCATCCGCCATGGCCGCTTCAAGCCCACCCAATTCATCCACCATGCCCAGCTTTTTCGCATCCGCCGCCAGGAAAATCCGTCCCCGCGCCACCTGGTCGATGTCCGCGATCTTTTTCCCCCGCGTCATCATCACGCGCTGGGTGAACAGGTCATAAGTGTCGTGCATCCAGCGGGTGACCAACTGCTTTTGTTGCTCGGTGAAGGGTTTGCTGGAACTGAACAGGTCCGCATTTTGGCCCCGTGTGAAGGGGACCGTGTTCAGGCCGATCTTGTCGAACAGGTCGTGAAGGACGAATTTTCCTCCCACCACGCCAATCGACCCGACGATGGCCGTGGGATCGGCATAAATTTTCTCTCCGGCCGATGCCAGATAATATCCGCCACTGGCGGCCATGCTCCCGATGCTCACGATCACCGGTTTATTTTTGGCAACCCGTCGAACCGATTGCCACATCGCCTCGCTGGCCACGGCACTGCCGCCGGGAGAATCAATCCGCAACACCACCGCCTTGACCAGCGGGTCGCGCGATACCTGCCGCATCGCCTTGCGGAATCGGCTCGATCCGATCCCCTCGCCAAACATCCCTTCGCCGCCATCCCCATCCACAATCACCCCATCGGCATAGACCAGCGCGATGGAGGGTTTGGTCGATGTTTCGGGCTTGCGCATCAGCAGGCCCAACACCTCAAACGGATTGGAAAAATCGATCTCCTCATGTTCTTTTTGGCCGTAGTTGTGAAGCAGGTCGATCTTGGCTGACAGTTCACACGCGATCAGCTCGCGCAGCCCGTCGATGTCCACCAGATCATCGACCAACCCACCTTCCCTGGCGGCCCGGCCATTGAGCAGGCCTGTGTCCATCAGTTGGGCGACCTTCTCACGCGAGAGTTTTCGATGTGTCGCGATGCCGCTGATGACCTGGTGATACAACCCATCCACCAGTTTGTTGAGTTCACCTTTGAGTTCGTCGCTGGGTTGGGTGCGGGTGAATTGCTCATCCGCACCCTTGTATTCACCGATCTGAATGTAATCCGCCTTGACGCCGATCTTGTCCAGCAACCCCTTGGCGAACATCGCTTCCAGATTGACCCCCGGCACGATCAATTGTCCCCCTTCAAGCATACAGATGTGCTGTGCCCCCGTGGCGGCGACATAAGAGGTCGTCTCATACTGGTCGGCGTAGACGAATGTCGGCTTGCCCGCCTGGGTGATCTGAACCAGCGCATCACGAATCTCCAGCGCCTGCGACAGATTGATCGCTGGGTTGTCCATCGTCACCAGCACCGCCTTCACATTCGGATCACCCTTCGCCTTATACATTGAGTCGAGGATGTCCCGAAGTGTCTGGTTATTCTCCTCACCAAAAAGTGAAAAGTCGGCCGGCTTTTCCGTGATGCGGTCGCCAAGGTCAAAATAAGCAACATGCAGGGTGGTTTCCGATGTCTGCTTCTCACCCGATACATCGGTCGGCGCGGTGGCGCATTGCGTCGTCGGCGCATCCGCCCATGCCAGCATCGAGCCAATCAGCAACACGGCGATCATCCATCGGATCATGTCAATCTCCTTGAAAATGCACTCGCATCGTAACAAGTCACGGGATTCAGTCGAAATACGCAACTTTGTTTCACATTCCACCTCAGTGCGGTTCATGGGCTATAATACATCCGGGTATGGCCTATTTGCGGTTTTCATCGCGGAACTCGGAGCCATTTCAGCAGGAACTGGCCTCCGCACTAACCATTGGGCGGGCTCCCACCTGTGATTTGTGTATGCCGGACAGCGCGATGTCCCGCCAGCATTGTCGCATCGAGCCGGATGGGGAGCGTTGGTTGGTGGTCGATCTCGACAGCCGTAACGGAACTTTCGTCAATGGTCGACGGATTTCGCGCCATCATCTCAGGGATGGGGATCGCCTTCATGTTGGCGATTCGGTTCTCATCTTTACACAGTCCGCCCCGACCGGCATCCGCCCGGCCACCCCCAAAGATGCCCTGCTTTTGGCCCGTGTGGACAACGAACTCTCCGCCAGCACCATCAGCGGCAAACGCATCCTTCCCACCCCTCGACCCAAAAAAACGGGTAATTCCTCCACAGCCTCCAACATCCCTCCCAATTCACCCGGCCCAAGCCCGATGCAAGTTTCGTCAATGGTATTTAACCGTCCGCCGGCCCGCCCCATGGTCCGCCCCGATTCCCAGCCGAGCGACTCCGAGGGGTAATATCGGAATATTGCTGACTAAACCAAATTGACATTTGCCTCACTCACATAAAAGGCGGGAAGGGAAAATTCCGTCTTTGAAACTAACTTTTGGCCGTTTGACCGTTCAATTAAGTTGTGTAGGATGAGTCACTTAACTGGTGAAAGACCTTTTCGGGAAGGTTTTTTGAGCCTCATCGAACAAACCGGCGGGTATGAACACGCCCAATAGACCCATTTAGGCATTCAAAAGGAGCAACCTTATGCAATCCATTCGTCGTATCGCCCTGGCGGGCTTTCTGATCGCCATGATGCTTGTCGCCACGGTGCAGGCTCAGGTGACGCAATACATTCCATCCAAGTCAATGGTGGTCTTCAAGATCAGCAAGCTGGATGCCACCAGTAAGAAACTGGCGGCCTTTATCCAGCAGATGGGCTTGGCGCAGATGGACCCTCGTCTGGCCGACCCATTGGGGAGCTTTCTGGAAGAAAAGAAGGTGACCAAAGGGGTCAACAAAGAAGGCGATTTGGCGTTTGCGGTGTTGAGCTTCCAAAAGGAAGCGGTTGAAGCCGCCGAAGCCGCCGTTGAGGGTGAGGAAGAACCGATGGAAGAACAATCGGTTCTGCTGCTGATTCCGGTCAGCGATTATGATCAGTTCCTGAGCAATTTCACCGATGTCGAAACCGAAGATGGCATCTCCAAGGCCGTCAATCCCGATGGCGAGGGAGACAGCTACATCGCTCACTGGGGCGATTACGCCGCCATGAGCCCGCGCAAGTCGAACGTCTCGACCAAGCCGGATGGGATCACGCTGCAGGGTCTTGCCGCCAAGGAGTTTGAGACCAAGGACACGGTGATCTGGGCGAATATTCCCGCATTGCGTGAACAAGCCCTGCCGGAACTGGAAAAGAACCGTGATAAGATCGTCGCCGACATCACCAAGGGGCTGACCAAACAGACCGCCACCAACCAGGCGTTTGAGCCGTTGGCCAAGGCGGCGGCCAATCAGTTGGTCAATGCGGCCGAGCGATATCTGAAGGACGGCCAGGCCGCCACGTTCAGCATCAACATCGGCGAAAAGGGACTCAGCACCACGCTGATGACCGAATTTGAACCCACCAGCTATCTGGGTCAGACCGTTGCCCAGGTGAAAAACTCCGACCAGAGCCTGACGGCCGGCCTGCCGGATGAAAATTACATCGTGACCGGCGGCGTTGTGATCGACAATGAAGTGATCACCAAGCTGCTCAACGATGCGATGGATCCGATCCTGAAAGAGGCCGCCGCTCTGGAAGCGCAGGGCAAGCCAATCACTGATTATTATGATGTGTTGAAGAGCGTTCTGGCCGCGACCAACAGTGAGACGTTCGGCCTGATCGCGCCCACTGCCGCCATTGGACAGGGTTCCCTGATTCAAGGGCTGGCGATTGTGAATGGCGATTCCAAGGCGATCATCAAAGCCCAGAAGGAGATGATCGACATGCAGGCGGAACTGACCAAGTTGTTCCAGTCCGCACAACCGCCCGCACAGACCACCTACACCGCCGACGCCAAGACGGTTGATGGGGTGGTACTGAATCAATTCCAGACCAAGTTCAATCCGAACCCGAAGACCCCGCAGGAACGGCAGATCGCCCAACTCATGGCGTTGATGTACGGCCCGCAGGGCGCCGTCGGGTACATCGGCGCGGTGAGCGACAATCAGACATTGCTCGTGACCGGTCTGACCGATGAGCAGATCAAGGCATCCATCGATGCCGCCAAGACCGGCAACACCTCTGTCGCCGAGCGTCCGCATGTGGCATCGGTGACCAGCGAACTACCCAAAAACCGCGTTGGCGAGGTGTATGTGTCGCTGGATGTGCTGCTGTCAACGGCGGCCAACTATGCCAAGCAGTTTGGCGCCAACATGCCGTTGAACCTCCAGCCGAACCTGCCCCCGATCGGTGTCACACTGGCGACCGAAGCCTCGGCCGTTCGCGTCGATTCCTACGTCCCATCGCAACTGGTGCAGCAGATGGTTGCGGCCGGGATGCAGATGTTCATGGGAATGCAGGGTGGCGGTCCTGAAGAAAGCACCCAGCCCGGCGATCCCAGCGGGCTGTAAATTGGAACGAATAATCGTTCACAAGCGGGCCTCAAACGAGGCCCGCTTTATTGCGCGCCGACCGGCCGCTTGAGCGTGGCGTCGGGATGGATTACAAAAGGCCCCCTGATGGCACACCAGAAGATCACGATGGAAGATGTTCGGCATGTGGCCCGCTTGTCGCGGCTGGCGCTGGATGATGTCCAGTTGCAAAAATTCGCAACCCAGCTTGAAACCATCCTGGGATATGTGGACAAACTGGGCGCGCTGGATGTCAGCGGGATTGAACCCATGGCGCACGCGCTGCCGCTGCACAATGTGCTGCGGGAGGATGTGATCGAGCCGAGCCTTCCGTTGGAACAGGTGCTGCGAAACGCGCCGCAAACGGATGGTCCGTTTTTCAAGGTTCCCAAAGTGATCGGCGGAGATGAGGATTCGGCCGGATGATCGACCGGGGAGGGATTTACCATGTCCAATTATTACACCATCATCGGCGCGCGGAATGCGATTCGGCAAAAGAAAATTTCGGCCGTCGAATTGACGCGCCAAACACTGGGTCGGATCGAATCAACCGACAAGCAAGTGCGGGCGTATAACAGCACCTGTGCCGATCGGGCCTTGGAGCAGGCCAAGGCCGTGGATGAAGGCAGGCGTGCGGGCGAACTGGCCGGTGTGCCGATCGCGATCAAGGACAATCTTTGCACCACCTTCGGCACGACGACTTGTTCATCGCGGATGCTGAAGAATTTTCATTCCCCCTACGATGCCACGGTCATACAGAAGCTGGAATCGGCCGGCGCGGTGATTCTCGGCAAGACGAACATGGACGAGTTCGCCATGGGCAGCTCGACCGAGAACAGCGCCTTTGGCACCACCCGCAACCCGTGGAATGTGGATTGCGTGCCGGGTGGATCATCGGGCGGGTCGGCGGCGGCTTTGGCGGCCGGCATGTGCTGCGGATCAATTGGTTCAGATACCGGTGGTTCGATCCGCCAGCCGGCCGCATTGTGCGGCGTAGTGGGGTTGAAACCAACCTACGGTCGAATCAGCCGATATGGGCTGGTGGCGTTCGCCTCGTCGCTGGATCAGATCGGTCCATTTGGGTGGACGGTGAGCGACGCCGCGCTTTTGTTGAAGGTGATGAGCGGACATGATCCAAAGGATTCAACCAGCGTGCCGCTGCCGGTGCCCGATTACCTTGCCCAGATCGATCAACCAATCAAGGGGTTGCGCATCGGCATCGCAAAGGAATTTGAACTGACGGCCGGCATGGACCCGCGCGTCAAGTCGGCTGTCGATGAGGCGATGAAACTGTATCAGCGGCTGGGGGCCGAGTTGGTGCCGGTCTCGCTGCCGCACACCGAATATGGCATCGCGGCCTATTATGTCATCGCCCCATGCGAGGCTTCGAGCAATCTTGCCCGCTACGATGGCATTCATTACGGCCACCGGACGGACAAACCCGTCAATGACATCATCGATCTGGTCAGCCAATCCCGCGCTGAAGGTTTCGGCGATGAGGTCAAACGGCGCATCATGATCGGCACCTATGCCCTCAGCAGCGGGTATTACGATGCGTATTATGTGCGGGCGCTGAAGGTGCGGACGCTCATCAAGCGTGATTTTGACGAGGCGTTCAAGAAATGCGATGTCATCCTCAGCGCCACCGCACCCACACCCGCCTTCACCGCCGGCGAAAAGACCGCCGATCCGCTCCAGATGTATCTGTGCGATGTCTTCACCGTGACCTGCAACATCGCGGGCATCGCGGGCATCTCGCTGCCATGCGGATTCACCGCCGACCCCAAACCATTGCCCATCGGGTTGCAACTCTTGGGGCCGACCTTTGGTGAGGAGATGCTGCTGCGGGCCGCGCGGATGTATGAATCGGCCACCGACTGGCATCAGCGCCGGCCTGTGTTGGGATAACAAACATATGGATCAGGTGGGGGCGGTCGTTGTCGTCGGTTGAGGGACAACCGGCAATGCGGGACGTTGGGAAGCAAACGGGATGGCCGTCCAGGCGGCCAGCAGAAACATCGCCAGGCCGATCAGGAGTTTGATCAAAATCCCCACCAGCCGACCCTGAGCGGCCCCCAACCCCACGCGGGTGGAGTGCCACAATTCCCGCCGGATGGAGAGTTCAATGATTCCCGCCCCCAGAAAAGCGCCAAGACAAACCCCCACAAGCGTCCCCAAAATGGGAATGGGGACCAACCCGGTGAACAGGATGCCTCCCACCAACGCGCCGACAATCGCCCCGGCCATCGCCCTTCGGGTTCCGCCCGCTTTTTTGGCCCCCGCGCTGCCGGCCACAAATTCGCCCAGTTCGGCCAACACCGCCAACACCAGCAGGAAAACCAGGCTTTTGATCCCCAGATACCATCCCGATGTGATCCACGCATATCCCGCGGCCGCCGCCACCATCAGCCATAGGCCCGGCAACAAAAACAGATTCAAAATCCAACCGGTCAACGAGATTAAAATCAGGATCGCATAGTACACCCAGTGCATGATGGGGAGTGTATGAGATGGGATTGATTGTGGGAAATGGACGGTTACAGGCCGATCTCACGCACGGCCGCGAGAATGTCTTGATGCACCGCCTCAATGGTTCGGTCGGCCGGGATCACGCGGTAATGATCCGGGTCATGTTTAGCCAATTTCAGGTAATTTTCCCGCACCCGCGCGTGATAGGCGGGTGGTCGTTGTTCGATGCGGTCCTTGGCGCGTTGCAGGCGTTGAAACGAGCGTTCGGGGGGCATGTCCAGCAGCAACACCAGGTCGGGGTGGCGCTGTTGAATGGCGACATCGGCCACAGCGCGGATTTGATCATCGGTCAACCCTTCGCCACCCGATTGATAAGCCAGCGTGCTGGAGACAAACCGGTCGCTGATGACCAGTTTCCCCTCGCCAAGCGCCGGCAAAATCACCTGCGACATCATCTGGGCGCGGGCGGCCATGTACAACAGCATCTCGCACCGCATCGACAACTCGGCGTGATCGGGATTGAGCAGAATCGCCCGAATCTGCTCCCCGATGCGCGTGGCGCCCGGATCGCGCACGGCCAGCACCGGCACACCTGATTTTTCCAACGCCTCAACCAGCAGCCGCAGTTGCGTCGACTTGCCGCACCCTTCGGGGCCGTCGAGGACGATGAATTTGCCGTCTGGTTGCCTCTGCATGGGATGATCAAAATACCGGATTCACGCCCCCAGAACCACATACCCCAGAATCGCCAGCGCATGGAGCGCGCTGCCGGCCATGACAAACCCATGCCAGATGACGTGGTTGAAGGGGAGCCTTTCCCACAGAAAAAACCCCGCCCCGGCCGTGTAGGCGAGGCCGCCGGCCAGAATCAGGACCGTTGCCCCCACCGGCAGCGCCTCCAGCAACGGCCCGGCCGCGATCAAGCCGATCCACCCCATCGCAATATAAACCAGCGTCGAAACCAGCTCAAACCGCGCCCCAAAACGCAGCTTGAAGGCCGTCCCGGCCAGCGCCATCCCCCACAACAGACCAAACAAACTCCACCCCCATCCACCCCCCAGCAAGACCAGCAAAAAGGGTGAATAAGTTCCCGCGATCAGCGCATAGATCATCAGATGATCCAACACCTGCAACCGGGATTTTAATGCGGGCCGTCGACAGGCGTGATAACAGGCCGAGACCCCATACATCATCAACAATGAAACACCAAAGAGCGAAACGGTGACAACATGCAGCGCACCCCCATACATCCCCGCCATCGTCACCAGCAACGCCAGCACCCCCACGCTCAACACCGCGCCGATCCCGTGGGTGATGCAGTTCCACCTCTCCTCGGCCGGCGTCTGAATCGCCGGTGAATCCCTGCGGGTTGATCCATCCATGACCGAAGGGTAACACGGCGGGTGCGGGGAAGACAAGGTGACAAGGTGACAAGGAGACAAGGTGACAAGGTGAGGGGGTGGTTTGATTTATGATTTTTGATTTGCGATTTTTGATTGGAAGAAATGCAGAGTGGGACATACAAAAAAGGGGCGGCCCATCTCCAGATCGGCCACCCCTCTCTTTTCAATCCAAAATCAAAAATCAAAAATCAAAAATGGCCTCACGCCGCCACCCGTGCGGGAACAATCCCGCGAATTGTTGTGATGGGGGGTCGTCGCGGGACATCCGCGCGGGCGTTTTTTTGTTTCCCGCGTATGTTCCCTATGTCACTGAACGTCGACGATGAGGTGGGGCCGCTTGAGAACAAAAGGGGGAATTTTGGAAAAATTGTGAAATTTGTTGACAGAGGCGATGGAGGAGGGGGTGACAAGGTGATGGGGTGCATTCACCAGGCAGTTTGTCGATGGTGCTCCATTGCGGTCCCCTGGGCAAGACAAAGGCACCCAATCCATCCGGGCTTGCATTTTACGGGGTTCCTGCCAGGCTCTTTGTGTGGTTGATGCGCATCACCACCTGGCGTTTGTTGCACTGAACATGGAATTCATTCACCAATGGGCGGATCATCAAACCAACAACAGGAAAAAACGGGTCGGCGTCCCCCCGTGGACGGCAAAAATCCATCCCATCGCACATCGGGCAATGGAAAATCCACCCTGTTCCATGAACAGTCGCTTGGAAATGCCGGTCCCGATGAGATCATGCGCTTCATCCTTTCCCATGGCGGCCGCACCGATGAGCGCCAACCTGGCCCCCGTCAGCCGCGGCGCAACAACGGACGCAAAAACGGCCGCACAGCGCTGCGCTTCATCGACCTGTTTTGCGGCATCGGCGGCTTTCGCCTCGCCTTCGAGCGGGCCGGCGCCAAATGCGTCTTCTCCAGCGACTGGGACCGCTTTTCCCGCCAGACCTACGCCGCCAACTTCGGCGAGGAACCGGCGGGGGACATCAACACCATCCCCGTGGAATCCATCCCCCCCTTCGACATCCTCTGCGGCGGGTTCCCGTGCCAGCCGTTCAGTCTGGCGGGGGTTTCCAAAAAGAACAGTCTTGGCAGGAAACATGGCTTCGAGGATGAAAGACAGGGGAACCTGTTCTTTTCCATCGCCGCCATTCTGGCGCACCACCAGCCCGCCGCCTTTGTCCTGGAAAATGTCAAACATTTACTGCGGCACGACAAGGGCCGAACATTCACCATCATAAAGGACACCCTTGAGAGGGAGCTTGGATATCAGGTGCAGTACAAGGTGATTGATGCGGCCTCTGTTGTTCCACAACACCGTGAACGCATCTTTATGGTTGGATTCAAGACCGCCCGACCGTTTGCCTTCCCCAAATTCCCCGCCGTGGGGCCCACGCTGGCGAGCATTCTCGAAAAAAGGGTGCCTGAAAAATACACGCTGACCGATCATTTGTGGGAGTACCTTCAGAATTATGCCCGCAAGCATCAGGCGGCGGGCAACGGCTTCGGCTTTGGACTTGTGACCCCACGGGATGTGGCCCGAACATTGAGCGCGCGATACCACAAGGATGGATCGGAAATCTTGATCTCGCAGGGCAAAAGGCGCAATCCCCGACGGTTGACACCCCGCGAATGCGCCAACCTCATGGGGTATCCGAAGGATTTCAGGATACCCGTGTCCGACACCCAGGCGTACCGGCAGTTTGGCAATTCGGTGGTGGTGCCGGTTGTTGAACGGATTGCGATGGGCGTGGTTAAAACATTGAATGCCGCACATTTGCAGGGACACAACGTCGAGCAGGAATTGTTCGCCCGGCAGGAGGTCCCCTGCAATGCCATCGTGCATCCAACGGCTGGCCTCCCGTACCGGCCGGTCAATGAAGGTCATGCACAAACAATTCTCAGCAACAAATCCTGAGTTGAGGAGTAAATGAGTCCACTCATGCAATATGCACAGGCACTCGTTGCCAAGGCGGGCCATGCCGTCAAACCGGCGGAAATCTTTGCCAAAATTCTCGCGCACAACGACGATGCGGGCAGGCATGGTGTGGTCATTCCCGTTGC
>JADLBV010000133.1 GCA_020847545.1 Phycisphaerales bacterium | reverse complement strand
TCAAGGTGACAATGCGTCAGATGATCTGGGACGAAGCGGTGGAGGATGTGATCAAAAAGAGTCATGAAAGGGCCGTGATCCGCCGACTCGAATTGCTACGGGCGGCGTGAAAACGGTCAGTTTGAGTAAGCTGCTGGATGAGTTGATTGGATTGAGTAAATAAAAACACCCGGCACGTTTCATAAGTGCCGGGTGTTCCTTGGTTTACGATTGGTTTATGATTAGAAACCCGTGGTGACATACGGGAGCAGGGCCATGTATCGCGAACGCTTGACGGCGGTGGCGATCATCCGTTGTTCCATGGCGTTGGCGCTGGTTCGCTTGCGGGAGAGGATTTTGCCGTTGCCGCTGACCATTTTACGGAGCGACTCGGTGTCCTTGTAGTCAACGTACTCTTCGCCGGAGGCGCTGGTGCGTTTGACCTTGATCTTGGGCCGGCTGAAAGTCTGGAATTTTTCGGTCTTTTCGCGGCGTTCGCGATTGTTTGCGGGTCTGGGCATTTAGATACAACTCCTCATTGAATTTAAGGGCGGGAATTGTAACCGGACGATCAGGGAAAGCAAGCGACCATCCGACATGGAAAAAAGGGGTGTCGGGCCGGGTTGTTTCGGCGGGGTTGTCTCCTATAATCGGGTCTCTGCATCAGTTTTAGGGAGTTGGTAACTTTATGGCGCATATTATTGCACAGCCGTGCATCAACACCAAGGACACCGCCTGTGTGGCGGTCTGCCCGGTGGATTGTATTCACCCGACGAAGGAAGATGGCGATTTCGCGGCCGAGGAGATGCTGTTCATCGATCCGGATACCTGTATTGATTGCGGCTTGTGCGTGGATGAATGTCCGGTGCAGGCGATCTTCCCGCAGGAGGATCTGCCGGCCGAGTGGGCGAGTTTTATCGAACGCAACGCCGAGTATTACACGAAAAAGAAATAAAAGGAGCCTGAGCATGAAAAAGATGTTTTTACTGGGTGCGATGCTGTTGGCGGGAGCTGGAACATTGGCGCAAGGCCATGAGGCATGTGAATGCCCAACGACCGCGCCGACGACCGCCCCGACCACGCAGGCATCGGACAAGCCGATCAACAAGTTCTGCCCGATTCAGGGTGAAGGGCATGACATCGACCCGGAAGTGACCGTGGTGTACAACGGGAAGACGATCGGGTTTTGCTGTTCCGATTGCATCGCGGAATTCCAGAAAGACCCTGAAAAGTACATGAAGAATCTGAAGTAAGACCATTGATTGATGCAGTGAACACGGGGCCTGTCGATCGACAGGCCCCTTTACATGCGCCGGACGGGGCGGCCGGCGCGGGGCTATAATGGGTCCGTATGACAACGACCATCGACCAACAGAGCAGGGAAGCGGCCATCAGCGTGGATGGGATGGACTGCGCCAGTTGTGTGGCGCATGTGGAACAGGCGATGAAGCGTGTTGCGGGGGTGGAGGCGTGCCAGGTGAATCTGGCGCGGGGGCGGGCAACGGTTCGGTATAACCCCGCGACGACCAATCTTGATGAGATTTCGCAGGCGATCACCCAATCCGGATATCCGGCGACGGCCGAATCGACCGAAGATGCACAAAACGTGGAGGAACAGCGGCTGTTGCGGCAACAGGCGCATGCCAGGACATGGTTTCATCGGGCGGTGGCCGGGGTGGTGTTGTGGCTGCCGGTGGAGTTGACCCACTGGATTTTGAAATGGATGGGTGAGGATCATCAACACGGTGCAATGGGGGGTGGCTTGGATTGGATGGTCTGGGCGGCCTTGATCAGCAGCACGCTGGCGATGGTGTATGTGGGATGGGGGTTTTATCGCGGGGCGTGGGCCGCGATGAAACGACGGACCACCGACATGGACACGCTGATCGCGATGGGGACATCGGTGGCGGATGTGTACAGCCTGGTGGCGCTGATTGGATATCTGGGGGGTGCGTGGCGGGAGTTGCCGGATTTATATTTCATGGAAGCCTCCGGGTTGCTGGCGTTGATCAGCCTTGGGCATTGGATGGAGGCGCGGGCGCGGGATTCGGCCGGCTCGGCGATTCGGAAGCTGATGCAATTGACGCCCAGCACCGCTCAACGGCTTGATGAAGCGGGAGAGTCGACGGAAGTGCCGGTGGCGCAGCTGCACAAGGGGGATCGGGTGTTGGTGCGGCCGGGAGATCGGGTTGCGATGGATGGGGTGGTGTTGGAGGGTCGGTCGAGCGTGGATGAGTCGATGATCAGCGGCGAGCCATTGCCGGTGGTGCGTTCGGCCGGTGATGAGGTGATCGGTGGGACGATCAATCAGGATGGGCGGCTGGTGGTGCGGGTGATGAAGGTGGGGAGCGAATCGGCGTTGGCGCAGATTGTGGCATTGGTGGAGAAGGCGCAGTCGTCCAAGCCGCCGGTGCAGCGGCTGGCGGATCGGATCGCGGCGGTTTTTGTGCCGGTGGTGCTGGGAATCGCGCTGGCGACGGCGATTGGGTGGCATGTTTGGGGTGCTGCGCACGGCTGGGAGGCCGCGACGACGTGGGGAATGATGGCCAAGGCGGTCTGCAGCGTGCTGATTATCGCCTGCCCTTGCGCGCTGGGGCTGGCATTGCCGGCGGCGATGATGGTGGGGACCGGCCGCGGGGCGCAGCGGGGGATTCTGGTGCGGGATATCGATGCGTTGCAGAACGCGGAGAAGATCGACACGGTGGTGCTGGACAAGACCGGCACGATCACCCGCGGCAAGCCGGTGGTGGGACGGGTGGTGGCGATGGATGGGGTGGAGGAGCGGGAGATTCTGCGATTGGCGGCGTCGGCCGAGCAGTTCAGCGAACATCCGCTGGCCAGGGCGATTGTCGACCGGGCGCGGCAGCAGGAATTGAAGCTGGTTTCGCCCGAGCAATTCAACAATGAGCCGGGATATGGGGTGTTGGCGCGGGTGGAGGGGCGAAATCTGCTGGTGGGTAGCGAAGCATTGTTGCGCAAAGCGGCCAATGGATCGGCACTGGGGGATGGGCCGGTGATGGATGGGTTGGGATCGATTGTCCATGTGGCGCATCAGGATGAGGCCGGCGCGGTGCGGCGGCTGGGGTATGTCCAGATCACTGATCAGATCAAGGAGGATTCGGCGCGGGCAATCGCGCTGCTGCACGCGATGAGACTGCGCACGGTGTTGTTGACCGGCGACAACGCGGCCACCGCCAATGCGATTGCCCGACAGGTGGGGATTGATGATGTGAGGGCGGAGGTGAAGCCGGGTCAAAAGGCGGCGGAGATTCGCAAATTGCAGGGGGAGTCGGGCGGGCCGGGCGCGGGATCCAATCGGCGCAGGGTGGCGATGGTGGGGGATGGGATCAACGACGCCCCGGCGTTGGCGGCGGCGGATTTGGGGATCGCGATTGGTTCGGGGTCGGACATCGCCAAGGAGAGCGGGGATATTGTTTTGGTGGGTTCATCGCTGGTGGAAATCGCGGCGGCGATTCGGCTGTCGCGGGCGACGATGCGGACGATCCGGCAGAATCTGTTCTGGGCGTTTTTGTATAATGTGCTGGCGATTCCGCTGGCGGCGCTGGGATTGTTGAACCCGCTGATCGCGGCGGGGGCGATGGCGCTGTCGGATGTGACGGTGATCGGCAACGCGCTGTTGTTGCGGCGGTCAAAAATTGATGGGTGAGGGGCAAAAAAAAGGTGGTGATTTGCACTTGACGAGGGGAAGGGGTGTCGGTTCAATACCGCCACTTTGCCGGGTGATGGAAATGGCCGTGGAATCTGCCATTGGATGCCGTCAACCCGGGGTGGAAAATCCGTAATTCGTATGAGGGAAACATCCATGAGCACCGAATTGGAACTGTTGGACAACGAACTGGCGATGGAAATGTGCGGGACGGCATTGGCGACGGAAGTCGCTCGCGGGCCGCTGGCGCCCTGGCCGGACAGCGATCTTTATCCGCAGGGGGCCAAGCGCAAAAAAGCCGAAGAGGAGGAAGAAGAGGACGACGAAGACGAGGAGGATGATGATGAGGAGGACGAGGAGGAGGAGGAAGAAGACGAGGAGGAGGACGAAGTAGAAGAAGATGAGGAGGAGGACGACGAAGACGAGGAGGATGATGATGAGGATGAAGATGATGACGACTTCGACGACCCGGACGATGATGAGGATGACGACTACGATGACGACGATGATGATGATGACGACGATGACGACTTCGATGATGAATGATTAAAAGTTTCGATTTTTGATTTTTGATTTTGCGAACGCGGTTCCCGAATGGGTTCCGCGTTTTTTTATGACCAGTCGGCGGATCGGCGCTGCGATTTGGTTTGGGAATTTCGGCGTTTGGAATCGAGTCGGCGGGTTTTGGAGGCGCGGGTGGGTTTGGTTTTGCGACGGGGGCGAGGTTCACGGAATGCGGAGAGAATCAGCTTGCTGAGGCGGTTGATCAATTCCTGGCGATTTTGTTCCTGTGAGCGGTGGATGTCGCTGGAGAGGTGGAGCTGGTCCTGCTGGGTCAGCCGGGCGCCGGCCAGGGTGCGCAGGCGATATTGTGCGGCCGGTGAAAGTCCCTGGATTTGATCGATGGCCAGCCAGACTTGTGCCCTGGTGTTGAGTTTGTTGACGTTTTGTCCACCCGGGCCGCCGCCGCGGGCGAATTGCCATTGGAGTGCTGATCGTGGGATGCGCAGGCCGGGCGCCAGATCGATCAAGGCCTCGGAAAATGGATCGGACGAGGCCATGGGGGGTTATGGAGAGGGTGGATGGGGCGCGGATTGAAGTTGTTTCATGCCGACTTTGGCGGCGCTTTCGGTGACCAATAACCGGACGTGGCGGGTGGCCGAGCCAAGGAAAATAACCACCAGCAGGATGATCAGATTCATGCGCATCCAGCGCACCGGATGTTCCGGCAGTCGGCGGCCGAGGGTCAAAAAGAGGGCCACGATCACCGCGATCAATCCCGCCCCGGCGTGTGCGGCCATCCACCACCCCGAACGCATTGCCAGCCGGGCGCGGGGGGTTGGTGGTTCATTTTGGCCCGACACCTGATTGACGATGGCCGCCCCGTCGACGTCGTAAATTGAAATGTGGCGATAGATGCTCATCGCGCCGCTGATGATCAACACCCCCGCGCTCAGCCAGACGATCCAGCGAAAGACCCAGCGGGCGCGCCCGAAGACCGACAACTGTTGCGGGGCCTTGAGGTCATCAATGGCGATGGGGACCACCATCTCATAAAACAATGTCCCGCCGACCAGCAGCGTGGTGCAGACGATGTGCAGATACCGGCTGATCAGAAAAAGAAGATTGGACCAGAAATGTGATGAAGTGGGTTCAAGCATGGGATGTGATGGGGGTTGAATGTTTCAGGACGGCCCGCTCGCGAAGCCCCTTGAGCGTGGAGGCCAACAGCACAACCACAAACAACAACGCCACCCCCCATGCCAGCAATTTGCCGTTGAAGATGGGCCTTGCCGTCGCCACGATCACCAATACGATCGCCGCCAATGCCACAATCAGATGCATGCCGAACACACCATGCAGCACCCCCGGCCACAGGTTGTATTGCCCCCACGCCCGCCAGGCGTTGAATGAACCGGTCAGGATCAAAAGCAGGATGCTCCCATGCAACACCGGCTTGAACGCCCGTCCACGCGGCGCGGCCGACGGGGCCAGCACCATCCAGAAGATGCCTCCCACCACGATGCACGCGCACAACACATGCAACCAGCGCGAAACCGTTGATGCCACAAGCAGCCAATCCATGAAATTCCCTTTCCCAATTTATTCGGCGAGCAAAAAATGTGGTACATCTGTATCATGCGGGGTGGATTCCGCCAAGCCGTCGGGCGGGGCAAATTCCTGCAAATGTTTCTTTTTTACCGGGAGGAGCGGCCATGGCGATGCGAGTCGGTGTGATTCTCAGCGGATGCGGTTTCAAGGATGGGAGCGAAATTCAGGAGGCGGTCGGCATTCTCATCGCGCTGGATCGGCGCGGGGCATCGGTTGTGTGCATGGCGCCCGATGTGCCGCAGTCGGAGACGCTCAACCATTTCACAAGCCAAAAAGAGGCTCATCCGCGCAATGTCCTGCATGAGTCGGCCCGCATCGCACGGGGGAAAATCGTCGATCTGGCCGGGGTGAAGAGCGCCGATCTGGATGCGCTGATTTTCCCCGGCGGATATGGGGCGGCCAAGAATCTGTGCGATTTCGCGGCCAAGGGGGATCAATGCCATGTGCTGGATGATGTGAAACGGCTGTTGATGGAGATGCGCGGCGCCGGCAAGCCGATCGGGCTGGCGTGCATCGCGCCGGTGATGGCGGCGGCGGTCTTCGGGGCGGCCGGTTTGTCGCCGCAATTGACCATCGGCACGGATGCGCAGACGGCCGGCGCGATCAATGCCATGGGGGGTGTCCACCATGCCACCGGGCCGGCCGATATTTATATCGATGAGAATAATCGACTGGTGACCACCCCTTGTTATATGAACGATGTGGGGCCGTGGGTTGTTTATCAGGGGGCCGACAAGATGGTGGAGGCGGTGTTGAAGATGGCCGGCGGGGGTTCGCGGTGAAGCCATATCAGGCGGTATTGTTTGATCTGGGGGACACGCTGGTGGACTTTGAGCCGCTGGACACGCGGGAATTGTTTCGCCTGTCGGCCCATAGCAGCTATGACTTTTTGTTGTCGGCCGGGGCGAAGTTGCCCGACTTTGAATCTTTTTTCCGCTCGCAGTACCGGGGGTTGCGCTGGTCCTATTTATGGGCGAAACTGCGTCGAAAGGAATTCAACAGCATTCATCTGCTGCGGAAACTCTGCCGCAAAATCAATTATCCGGTGGATGAAGATGGGCTGTATGAGCTGGCGTGGCTCTGGTACAGCCCATTGTGCGATTTCGCCAGTGTTGAAGCGGGATTGCCGGCCGCGCTGGATCAACTGCGCGAGAGGGGAATCCGGATGGGGATCGTCTCCAACACGTTTGTGCCGGGAAAGACGCTGGATCGGCATCTGCAAGAGGTGGGGTTGCTCGAATATTTTCCGGTGCGGATTTATTCCAGCGAGGTGGGATTTCGCAAGCCGAATCGACGGATTTTTGAGCTGGCGTTACAACAGCTCGATGTCGGGCCGGAGCAGTGCCTATTTGTGGGTGATCTGGTGAAGACCGACATGGTGGGCGCCCGCCGGGCAGGGATGACCACGGTGTTGAAATCCCCCTTCGCCGGTTCCAAACCCAACCGGCTGGCGCACCACACCATCCGCGCCATGAGCGAATTGCCGGCGATCGTTTTGAACCATCAGACCAGTTGATCCAGCGTGTAGGGTGGGCCTTGGCCCACCATGAATGTCGATCGATCATCGAATTGGTGGGCCAAGGCCCACCCTACTTTCTGTGCCATTGTCCTTGGATCGAGCGCGCGATTCATGGCTGATGCGTTTTAGATCAGTTGATCCAACCCGCCCAGACCCAGCACTTCATGGGTGAAAAACGGCTCGGCGTATGGTCGTTCGATCCGGCCGCCGAAATAGCCGTTGAGTGTGCGCACCATCTCCGGGACCGGGCTGTTGTTTTTGACAAATTGGGATTCGTAACAGGCGACGGCCTTTAATTTGGTCTCCATCTGCTCGGTGATGTCGATGCAGAATGTCGGCTGAAAACTCATGCGCAGGTGCGTGCAGAAATAATAGATGATCCGCTTGGGATGCCACGGCTCGCCGGGGATGGCGCTTTTGGAGAGCTTGGCATCGAACCGGGCATCCTCCGCGATGCGCGTGACGGCCACATGGTCCGGATGGGCATCAACCGGATAGGGAACAAACATCCAGTTGGGCCGATGCTGGCGAATCACGGCCGCCAGTTTGTGGCGCGATGCGATGTCATGCACCACCTCGCGGTTTTTCAATCCCAGCAGCGTGCGCTCGACGCCGAGGACTTTGGCGGCGGCGGCTTTTTCGCGGGCGCGAATCTCCACCGATCCCAGTGGCGTTGGCTCACCATCGGTCATGTCCACCAGATGAACCGCGTGACCCTGGGAGACCAGCCGGGCGATTGTTCCACCCATCCCCAATTCCTGATCGTCCGGATGGGGGCCGATGACTAAAACCGATGCCATGTTTACTCCTCATGTACTCCATGGATGTATACCAAGGCCATGATATCCGCGATAGCAAAAATGTTTCCCCTCGCAAAATGTAGGGTCCGCCCCGCGGACCAATTCTAAAATGGTCCGCGGGGCGGACCCTACATTTGCAATGGATTTGGTCGGCAGGACGATCCCGACAATAGCTCCTGGTACAACTTTTCCAGTGCATCCACCATGACGCGCGTATCAAATCGCGCCAAGGCAAAATCCCGGCCGGTTTGGCCGAATTGATGTCGCTTGGATTCATCCGCCACCAGTGTCGAAATCGCAATGGCGAGTCTGGATGCATCAAATGGCCGCAGGACGAATCCGCTTTGGCCGTCCAGCACGGCCTCTTTTGATCCATCGATGTCGTAGGTGATCACCGGCTTGCCGGCCAGCGCCCCCTGTGGCAGGGCGCGGGCCAGCCCTTCGCGGCGCGAGGGGTGGGCGACGATGTCCATCGCGCCCACCAGTTCGGGAACCTGTTGCGGCGGGACCATGCCGGTCAGGATGAACCGGTCGCGCAGGCCCAATTGTTCCATCTGTCGTTCATAACCGGCCCGCAAAAGGCCGTCACCCACCCATAAAAATCGCAGATTCGGAAATTGACGGCACAATTGCGGGGCGATTTGAATCAGGTCCTCGTGTCCTTTGAGATAAAACAGTCGGGCGATGGTGCCGACGACGATCTGGTCATCGGCGATCCCCAGTCGGTTGCGTACGACCTGTCGGGTGCGAACCGAATCGACAAACGCGGCCGTCTCCATGCCGCTGTAAATCGTGGTGTATTGCCCAAACCGGCCGATCCGTGATGCCAGTGATTGATCCCGCATCGAATCGGCCACGCAGACGATTTTGTCGGTGATCGGGGCGGCCTGTCGCTCCAGAAACTTGTACGCCTCATTAACCGCGCGCCAGCGGCTGGAAGTAAACGACAGGCCGTGAATCGTGTGAACGATTTTGCCCCGGTGAGCGCGATGGGCGGCCCATCGGCCGATGATTCCCGCCTTGCTCGAATGGGTGTGGACAATATCGGGCGAAATGGCCCGCAGCCGGTCGATCAGCCAGCCATACGTCCGCCAATCCTGAAGGGGCAGGATCGACCGGCGCATCTGTTCGATCACCTCGACGCGGTATCCATATGATCGCGCCCGCTCCAGCAATGACCCTTCCGGCCCTATCGCCGGGCCGGTGATGAGCGTCACCTCGTGGCCATGATTATGTTGTCCTTCGCACGATAAAAGCGTGTTTTCCTGCGCCCCGCCGATGATCAGTCGAGTGATGATGTGAACGATCCGCATCGATCCCGCTTACCCCACTGCCGCGGCATGGGCATGGACCTGTCTTTCGGCGTGGTAGCTGCTGCGGACCAGCGGGCCGGATTCCACATGGCGCAGACCGCGACTCTCTCCCAGCCGTTTCCATTGCACAAATTCATCCGGCGTCACAAACCGGTTCACCGGCAGATGGTTGGTTGTCGGCTGCAAATATTGGCCGATGGTCAAAATATCGCATCCGATTCCCACCAGATCGTCGATGATCGACTCGATCTCATCGGACTCTTCGCCCAGGCCGACCATGATGCCGGTTTTTGTGATAAATCCTTTTTCCTTGGATATTTGCAGCAACTTGAGCGAACGCTGGTATTTTGCCTGCGGACGAACCTGTCGATACAGCCGTGGCACGGTCTCCAGATTGTGGCCCAGGATCACCGGCTTGGCATCCAAGACCTGCTGCAAAGCATTCCAGTTGCCGCAAAAATCGGGGATCAATACTTCGATGCTGGTTCGTGGCGACTGGAGTCGAATCTGTTCAATCGTCGCTGCCCACACCCCCGCCCCGCCGTCGGGCAATTCATCCCGGTTGACGCTGGTGATGACGACGTGGCCCAGGTCCATCGCCTTGACGGCCTCTCCCACCCGTCTGGGTTCGTCCAGATCCAATTCAATCGGTCGGCCGGTGGCGATATTGCAAAAGCCGCAGGATCGGGTGCAGACATCCCCCAGGATCATCAGTGTCGCGGTCCCCGCCGACCAGCATTCCCCCATGTTCGGGCATTTGGCGCTCTGGCAAACGGTATGGAGCCGCTGCTCATTGACCAGCTTCAGGAGCCTCGCATACCCCTCGCCGCCGGGCATTTTCATCTTCAGCCACGAAGGCTTGCGCCCCATCCCCCCCGCCACCTCCTGTTGGGGCGTCAAAATCATGTGCTGTAACGAAACGCTCATATCCCCTTTTTACCGCCAGTCACTCCGATCCGCCATTGCCAACATTCGCAGGGTGGGATTGGCGAGCACCAATTCACCCACGCCGCCACCGGTGACGGAGGGTTTGATGGCAAAGATTTTGCCATTTTTGGTGGCGGCGTAGATCAGGCCGTCTTTGTCGGGGTTTTGGGTAAACAGATCGAGGTCTGTGCGTTGGGATTGGAAGACCTGTTTGCCGGATTGTTTGTCGAACGCGGTGATGCGGTTGTCGCGGGTGCGCATGTAGGCGAACTTTTCATCGGCCGCCAGAAATTCCACCGCATCGGAGGCAATCCACTTGGCGTCGCGGTTGTCCCCCTGGCCGTATTGCGGGAACTTGCTCTTGGTCTTGTCGATCGCCACCACACCAACGTCCGGGACCGATTGATAGACCGTGTCGGCCGTCACCTGGGGCGAGGCGGTCAGCGGTCGGCCGGAAAAATACTGCCATTTGACCTTTCCGGTCATCCGATCGACGCAATAGAGCTTGCTGTCGGTTGAGGCGAAATAGACCCCATCCTGATCCGCCTTGACATCCGCCACGATTTTGCCGGCCGTCAAAAAGACGCCCCCTTCCAACGGCCAGATCGCGGTGCGATCTTCGGAGACGGCATAAATTTTCCCATCGTGCGTGCCGGCATACAAAACGCCCTGATAGAGGGCGGGTGCCGCCGACAGCGCCCCGCCCGGCGTCATCACCTGCCAGATGGGGATGGTGGACAAGCGGGTGATGTCCATGGCGATCAGCCGGCCGCCGCCGGGATATTCCGAGCCGAAAAAGACCACGTTTTTGTTCCCGACGGCCGGGGTGCGGATGGCGTTGTCGGTGTTGATTGTCCGCTGGTGGACACCATGGTTGTCGTAGACTTCCAGGGTCGTGTTGGTCGGGTAGACCACCTTGTCCCCCAGCACCACCGGCGGAAAGAGGTCGATGGTGGCGCCGGCCACGGCGTCGATGTTCAGCACCTGCCCGCCGGAACGGGAGAGGACATACGCCTTGTGGCTTTGGGTATAGACGAAGACCAGATCATCGCGAACGAACAGCCGGTCCACCGAATCGTCCTTCAGCGCCAGATCGGCTTCCCATTGACGCTGGAAGCTCTGGGCGGGGATCGGCTGATTTTGATCGGTTGGTGGTGGCGGCTGGGTGTGACGACATCCCATCCCGACGGCGCTCAGCGCCAACACAAGGCTCAACGGTGGCTTTCTCACGGGTGTGCTCCTGCTTGTGCGGACCGCGCTGGAACCGCGTATTTGAGGATCCTCTAATCGCCGCAACGATAGCATTATGAGCGGGTTATCGTCAAACTTCCGGTCATCCCCCCACAAGGCCCAGGGTGGGTTTTTGGTCATTTGTTGTGGACTTGAAGCACCCCGCCGAGCGTAAATAGATCAAACACCATGCCAGCCGGGCCACCGCGGCGGCGATGGCGCCGATCAATGTCCCGTTGATCCCCATCCAGACCGTCAAAGGCAGTGCGATGGCGGCCGTGGCGATCATGCCGGCCAGATTGGCGATGAAAAACCAGCGGCTGTGGCCCATTCCGCCCAAGACACTCCCCAGCATCGTCCCCAGAAAATCGACCGCGTGGCACACCACCAGCATTCGCAAGGCCAATGTCAGGTCTTCGTAAGGTGAACCCACCCCATAAAAGACCTCCAGCACCAGCACCGGCATGGCGGCCACCAGCAGGTAATATGGCGTCACCAGCACAGACCCCAGCAGGGTGTATTTGATTCCCACGCGCCATGCCGCACGCGGCCCGCGCATCAACGCCCGCGAGGCGGCCGGGACAATCAGGCTGCCGATCCCAAACAACACCGGATGGATGACTCCGAGGATTGTCGTGATGGCCGCCAGCCGACCGGCCTCATCCACTCCGTAAAAATAGGCCAGCACCCAGGGAACCACCTGCAAGCTGACCACGCTCACCAGGCTGCTGAGGAGCATCCAGCGTCCCAAGTCCCAACTGATGAGGACAAATTTCCGCCATTGTTGCCGCCCCACCCAGCATATGCCCAACTGCAACCCCTGCACCCCCGCCCCCAAGGCCGCCGCCACGCACATGGCTACGAACGCCAGGTGCAAATTCAGTTCTCCCCAGTAGGCGAATAAAAAAATGACCGCCGACTGACCCAGAAAATGGATGGCATCGCCCCAGATCGCCTCGCGGTATCGCAGATGCGCCATCAGCGCCCGCCGAAGGGTCTCCTGAAGCTGCCAGAAGAGCATCGCCCCGCACAACCAAACCGCCAAATCCCCACGCTTGAGCACAATCGCCGCGATCGTCGCCGCCCCCATCAATGGCAGGCTCAACAATCCCGACAACAGCAGAGAATGCCCGGCCAGTTGCCGCAACCCCGGCAGGTCGATCATCGCCCCTTTGACCGACAACGGATAGGTCACAAAGGCGGAGTGAACGCTGTTCAAAAAGAGCAAAATTCCAAAAAGGATCGCGAAGACACCATAGTCATGCTCGGCCACGTTGCGGGCGAGCAGGATGTTGGTGGCGAAATTGCCGACAGAGACCACCCCCTGATCGGCAAGGCTCCAAAACCCCTTGCTCAACGCGGAACGCGCCGAGGCTGACACCGACTCATTGGCAGGCAAATTCAAATCTGTGGATCGAAGCTGAGTGGGTTGCGGGCGGAGCATTCGTGTTAAACTGGATCCCTCTATTGTGGAATCTGATGCCGAGAGAAAAAAACGCAATCATTTATACTACACTAATTGTCGGCATTTTTTGGGGTTGGCCGAGCCATGCCCATCCAAATGAGGTATGCGGACAAAATTCAGTTTTTCATTGTTCCGGAAATTCATACGCCAAGTCATTATTGGACCATACAAGCCATGACACAATTTGGTCATTGTTTGAGGAGACTAAAATGAATCCGATTCCAGTCTGTATGCAAATTGGATGCGGCAAAAAGGTCCGTGCGCGTTTCACGCTGGCCATGATGGCGATCATTGGTCTGATGTCGGCCGTCGGTTGCGACAGCGGCACAAAATCGGGCGGCGGGTTGGCCACCTATGCGAAGGAAGGTGTCACCTTCCAATTACCGCCCGGCTGGGTTCAGGAGGATGTGCTGCATTATCAGACGGGGCACAAGGATGAAAATTATGGCTTGGTCATGGTCCTTCCATTGAAGGGGCGGTCGCTCGATGCGTATGTCACCGCCGCCGCCAAACAATCCGGCGATGTTGCCGGCCGTCGGGCATTTGAGGTCAACGGCCACGATGCGGTGGAATTGCTGCTGAAGAGCGAATACAGCGTCTTTGAAGCCTACATTCAGCGCGGCGATGAAGCCGTCTACCTCAGCTTCCGCACGCTTCCCGAGGCATTCAACAATCAGCTCGCGGCGTTTCGCACGGCCGCCCAGTCGGTTCGATTTCAGTAAAAAAGCCCACAGGCTGATTGGGCGCTGTGGGCTTTGGGTTGATCGCAGGATCAATTACTTCTTTTTGCCCTTCTTGGCGCTGCTTTTGGTTTGCGATTTGAGCACCGCATGGGCGGCGGCCAGTCGGGCGATGGGGACGCGGTATGGCGAGCAACTAACGTAATTCAGGCCGACTTTGTGGCAGAATTCGACGCTGGAGGGGTCGCCACCATGTTCGCCGCAGATGCCGCATTTGAGCGTCGGGTTGACGCTGCGTCCTTTTTGCACGGCCATTTCAACCAGTTGGCCGACGCCGGTGACATCGAGGCTCTGGAACGGGTCGCGCTCCAGGATTTCCTTTTTCAGATAATCGGGCAGGAACGAGTTCACATCGTCGCGGCTGTAACCGAATGTCATCTGCGTCAGGTCGTTGGTGCCGAAGCTGAAGAACTCGGCCGTCCGCGCCATCTCGTCGGCCGTGACGGCGGCGCGGGGCACTTCGATCATCGTGCCGTACAGGTAATCCACCTTCACCTTCTTCTCGGCCATGACCTCCTTGGCGGTCTGGTCGGTGAAGGTCTTGAGATAATCCAGTTCCTTTTTCGTGCCGGCCAGCGGAATCATGATCTCCGGCAGCACCTTGATCCCCTGCTTCTTGCACTCGCAGGCGGCCTCGATGATCGCCCGCACCTGCATTTCCAGAATTTCGGGATAGGTGATCGCCAGTCGGTCGCCGCGGTGGCCGAGCATGGGGTTGGCCTCATGGAGCTGGGCGATGCGCTGGCGGATCTGCTCGACGCTCATGTTCAGGCTTTTTGCCAGTTCGGCCTGATCCTTTTCGCTGTGCGGCAAAAATTCGTGCAACGGGGGATCGAGCAGCCGCACCGTCACCGGCAGGCCCTTCATCTCCTTGAAGATGCCGACAAAATCCTCTCGCTGATAGGGGAGCAGTCTGGCCAATGCCGCCTTGCGCGCCTCGGTGGTGCCGGCGAGGATCATTTCGCGCATGTGATGAATGCGCTGTGGGTCGAAGAACATGTGCTCGGTGCGGCACAGGCCGATGCCTTCAGCGCCGAACCCGCGTGCCACCTGTGCGTCGGTGGGCGTGTCGGCGTTGGTGCGAACCTTGAGCGTGCGGTATTTGTCGGCCCATTTCATGATCTGGGCAAACGGCCCGCTGAGGCTCGGCTCAACGGTTGAAACCTGACCTTCCATCACTTCGCCGGTGCCGCCGTCGAGGCTGATCCAGTCATTGGGACCGAAGGTGCGCTCGCCGATGCGGACCAGACGATTGGCCGCGTCGATGATGACGCCCCCCGCGCCGGCCACGCAGGGAGTGCCCATGCCGCGGGCAACGACGGCCGCGTGGCTGGTCATCCCGCCGGTGCTGGTGAGAATGCCTTCGGAGACGTGCATGCCGCCGATGTCGGCCGGCTCGGTCTCCCGGCGGACGAGGATGATCTTTTCACCGCCACCCACCCGGCGTTCGGCCTCCTCGGCCGTGAACGCCACCTTGCCCACGGCCGCGCCGGGCGACGCCGGCAGGCCGCGCGCCAGCACGTTGCGCTTGGCGTTGGGATCAAATGTCGGGTGCAAAAGTTGGTCGAGGCTGGCCGGATCGACCCGCAGGATGCCGGTTTTTTCATCGATCAGCTTCTCCCGCACCATCTCCACGGCGATCCTCACCGCCGCCTGGGCGGTGCGTTTGCCGTTGCGGGTCTGAAGCATGTACAGCTTCCCCTTCTCAAACGTAAACTCGAAATCCTGCACATCGCGGTAGCGGTTTTCGAGGATGTCCTTGATCTTCAAAAGCTCTTTCCAGCTTTTTGCGCTCCACTGGCCCATCTGGTCGCAGGGGATGGGTGTGCGGATGCCGGCCACCACATCCTCGCCCTGGGCGTTGATGAGGAACTCGCCGTAAAATTTGTTTTCGCCGGTGGAGGGGTTGCGGGTGAAGGCCACGCCCGTGGCCGAATCCTCGCCCATGTTGCCGAAGACCATCGACTGGACGTTGACGGCCGTCCCCGGCAGGCCGCGAATGTCGTTCAATTCGCGGTATTTGATCGCCCGATCACCCATCCAGCTCTTGAAGACCGCCTCGATGGCGTGTTCGAGCTGGGTGAGCGGATTTTGCGGGAAACCCTGGCCGACGTGGCGTTGATAGGTGTTTTTGTATCGCTCAACCACCTCGCGAAGGGCGGCGGTGTCCAGATCGGTGTCGAGCTTGGCGCCGCGGGCGTTTTTCACGGCCGTCAATTCATGCTCAAAATGCTCGTGATCGACACCCATGACCGTGTCGCCGAACATGTTGATCAGCCGACGATAGCTGTCGTAGGCGAAGCGCTCGTTGCCGGTGAGTTTGGCCAGTCCTTCGACCACCTTGTCGTTGAGGCCGATGTTCAGCACCGTGTCCATCATGCCGGGCATCGACATCTTGGCCCCCGACCGGACGGCCACCAGCAGCGGGTTGTTGGGGTCGCCAAACTTCTTGGACGCGGCCTTTTCCACCTTGACCAGGTTGGCGCGAACCTCGTCCATCAGACCCTTGGGGAGCTTCTGGCCCAGGTTGTTGTATTCGGCACATGATTGGGTGGTGATGGTGAACCCGGGAGGAACCGGCAGGCCGATGCTGGTCATGTCGGCCAGGTTGGCCCCTTTGCCACCGAGCAGGTCTTTCATGTCGCCGCGACCTTCGGCCTTGGAGGCACCGAAGAAGTAGACGCGCTTGACCTTGGAACCGGCGGCGCGGGGGGCTGATTTTTTACCGGGACGAGACTTTTTGGTTGCCATGATATCAATGCTCCTTTGTGGCGGGTGGCGGGATCGGACTTTTTCAGGCGGTAACCATAACCGCGGCCGAATCATCCGAACCCTTAATAAAACAACGGTTTTCCCGCAGTTTGAGCGGGGCAGTATAGGAACACCCAAAATGAGCGTCAATGGAGATAAGAATTGACGCCGATGAGGCTGGTATTTACACTTTCAGGCAGTTGACCGTGAGTTCAAGCGCATTTCACAGCTTGCTGGTCATTTATTCGAGAAGGAGACCATCCATGTCGCAGGTTCCGAATTCACCGAATCCATCGGGCCAATCCAACAGCAACCGTGTGTTGATCGGCGTGCTGGGAATTCTGCTCGGCGGCTGGGGCGTTCACCGCTTCATGCTCGGCGACACCACCGGCGGGATCATCCGCATCGTCCTCACGGTCGTCACCTGCGGCATCGGCGGGATCATCGGCCTGATCGAAGGGATTATTTATCTCACCAAGACCGATCAGGATTTCAATCAAATCTACGTCGTGCAGAAAAAAGCCTGGTTCTGAGGCAGGCGATAAAAGACGGCTTTTCGGATGTGAATTTATTCGCCGGCACGGAGACTTCCGGCCGGAGGGATGGGTGCGTCTGTAGATGATCTTACCCTTTCTTGATTCTGCTGCGCCGTCTTATTCTATTGATACTCTGACATCCAAATGTTCTCGATTAATGGAAAACGGATGGGCCACCCTCCGAGGTTTGACCACTTCGGGATTCGTTCGAATTTTAACTCCGCCTTGTAAATATTTGCCAGCGAACAATTACATGTCTGAAAACCAGTAATCGGAGCAAATTTTACTTGAACCCCGATTTTTCACCTGTAATATGCATCCCATCAGGGAATCCCCGTATACGCTTTGTGAACATCACGACAAGGCAGGAGTGACAATTATGTACGGGTGCAACAATGGGAAGGGACAGAAGCGACTGTGCAGCCAAGCGGTCCACATGGAATGCCTGGAAATGCGGATACTGTTTACAAGCATTCCCATCTCCAACCCCGGATTTGAAAATCCCACGCTCGCGGATGGAGCTTGGCAAGCGACAATTCCAAATTGGACGTTAACTCTGGCCAGTGATTCAACCGCCGGTCCATGGAACCCCACTGCGAGTCATTTCTCGCCACAGGCATCGGAAGGGTCAAACGTCGTCTATGTGGATACTTCGAGCAGCACCGCTGGGGAGAGCATCATCTCCCAGCAATTGAGCAGTTCGCTGGCAGCTAATACCACCTATACGCTTCAGGTCGATGTCGGATATCCGAATACCACGGACAATAAAGACTACCGCATCGAATTAACCGCCGGCGGACAAGTCCTGGCTCAAGATGATAACTCGCTGTCTTTAATTCAGGGTGGATGGAAAACTTCCACCATAAACTATACCGCTGCGGGTGATGATCCAAATCTTGGTGATCCTTTGGGGATTCGACTGATCGCCAAAGCCTCATCCGGTGGATACCGGCAGATCGAATTCGATAACGTGCGTTTGACCAGTGACCCCGCGATTACATCGCCTACTAACCTGACTTCCATCCTCAATGGCGATTCTATGAGCCTTACCTGGAGCGATAACAGTTCAGGTGAGGATGGGTTCACCCTCGAATGCTCAATCAATGGTGAGCCATTTGATGCCGTGGATACCGTTGGGGCCGGTGTAACCAGCTATACGCTCTATTCATTGCTGCCCAATGTAAACTATCAGTTCCGTGTCGCCGGCTATATCGGCTCATCTTACTCCGGCTGGTCGGTGGCATCACCTTTCACAACTTTACCCCGCGTTCCGGAGGGATTGTCCGCAACCGAAGTCTCCTCACAGCAAATAAATGTTTCCTGGGATCCGATCAGCAATTTGAATTATCTTCTGCAGCGAAGGGTCAATGGAGGCTCATGGCAGTCAGCCATCACGCTATTCGCTGGTACGGGAAGTTACAGTGATACCGGCCTGACGGAGGGCCACCACTACGAATATCGCCTCGCCGCTCAAAACAGCGCGGGCACGACCAACTACAGTGACAGCGAAGGCCGCTATACCATTCCCGCAGCACCCGATGGGTTGTCAGGTGAAGCGAAATCGGCAAATTCTGTTCAACTTGATTGGACCAACCACTCCACCAGCACTGCAAGTTATGTAATCGAAGTCGCCGGTCCCGGCGGCGCATGGTGGCAGGCGGGAACAACAGGCGCTGGCTCCAGTCAATACACCATCAGCGGCTTGACAACCGGCACGAGCTATCAATTCCGCGTCAAAACAAGAATATCCAGCGTCAATATTGAATCGAGTTATTCCAACACCACGACCGTATCCACGCCGTCGGAATGGGAGTTCGTTGGAAATCTGAATCCGCAGTTGAAGCCGCCGGTTTCCGATCCGGAAGATTTTGATATCTCAACCAACCCCTATCGGCAAAGCCCAACCTGGCTGAACGGCGGGGAATCCCTGCCGGTGGGTTATTATCGTGTCGTCTATCTGGGCGGCGCTGCCGATTGGCATTCGGGGCCGCCGGATTACGAACCTAACGATGTCTATGGCACGTCCGGTTACTATATTGTTTTTGAGAGCACACCTTCCAGTTCTGCCGGATTGGCGATTCCAGGAGCGGAAGGTTACGACACCGCGCAGGAAGCGGAGGACGCTACCGCAACATTGTCGCCGCCTGTGTTCAGCCACGCGGGAGGAAAAATCGGTATTTGGCTATCATGCGCTTACTACAGCGACAACCAAGCTGGCAGCACCGGCGCGCCCAATTGGAAATTGGAGCAGATGGTGCCCAAAGTCAGAGTGGTCGCCACGCAACCGCAAACGATGGAAGGTGATACCCAACATGGACAGTTCACGATTTCACGTGAAGGAGCGAATTGGTCACAGCCGCTGACGGTTCATTACTCTGTTTCCGGTTCCGCCACCGCCGGCAGTGACTATACGGCACTCTCCGGTAGCGTCACCATCGCAGCCAACACCTCCAGCGCCACCGTAGACGTCGCCGCGCTGGCCGATAGCGCAGCCGAGAGCATGGAAAGCGTCACGCTGACCCTCACCAGCACCTATGAATACGACGTTGCCGATGCGCCGGGCAACACCGCAACAGTGAATATCCTTGACAAGAAAAAGCTGCTGGCAGTGTTCTATGGGGCGGGACCAACTTCCTTTGGAGATGTATGGATCAATGAGATTGCTAATACCCTACATGACCAAGGAATGGACGATGTCAGGATGGGCGAAAATAACGAGAAGGGTATGTTTGAAGAACTCTTTCCGAAGATTGATGTTGATGGAAATATGCGCATCAGTGCAAAGGAAGTTCAAGCAATTGAACTTCGAGGCTTGGGTTATAGTCTTGGCGGGCTACAAATTATAAATTTCAGTCGAAAACTCGCTGCTGCTGGGGAATGTTATCATGGCTATAAATTAGAGGTTGCAATTCCATTTGAAGTGTTGGTAACAATCGATCCGGTTGCTCGATATCCTTTCGTTAAAGTCGCTAATGGGCCAGTTAAAACGAACGTCAAGGAGTACATAAATTATTTTCAGCGAAAAAGAGGCAATTCGGTCCTCCACAAGGTTGATCCGGTCACTGAAGATGAAATTGGCGCTTTGACTATTGGTGATTTTTGGAGCCGGCAGTTCATGGGAAGCACAATGGACAGCGACACCCTTACCACTCAAACTCGGGTCGATACCACGTTTGCCAATCAGAAAATTCAACATGGAATCGAGTCCATGCAGGATCAGAATATTGCTTGGCTATTCGGGAATGATGTAAATCATTTAACGATTGTCTGGTGGTACTATGAAAAAGTCATTGCGGATTTTAATTAGGATTTGGCTTATCTCCGGATATTTTATGCTTCTTCTATTCACTGGATGCTGGTTAATACATCCAGCGCCCGCATTTGAGTTGCTTGAGGGGACTTGGACAGGCACGCTTCAGCGGGTGAAAGGTAATGATCGTCGACATGAGCAGTGCTGGCTGACGGTGTTGGAGATTGATTCCGGGCCGCACTGGCCGAGCAAGGATATCTCCCCCAGTGGAGTACCCAATCGACTTCCACAACAATTGAAGTCGGATCGGTCGGCCGTTCTTACCCACTTGGATGCTCCGTCCTACTTCCGAATAGACCCGTACACTATGCCCATCGGACATCGTGTACGCGTGTGTGGGACAATGACTATCGGCTCGGTTTTTGATAATACCAGAAACGGATTTGCCAGTGTTGTGCGCAAGGTCCCGGGCGATGAAGGGCCTGTTCCATCACACGAATTGGTTATTCTGCTTGATGGCGAACCGGAGGTGATTGATTAACAATTGTTTGGTGGAGTAATGAGAGGGCAGTGGCTGATCTCAGCTAACCGTAGAATTCTTTTATTCTGCTTCTGTCCAGACCCCATTGGTGTCCCAACTCGCATCAATAGCGTGCATGCGTGACGTGGATCGGCATCGGTTGTAACATCGTTGCAACCCTTATACCGGAGATTCCGTCATGGCAGAGGCTCCCGCCGTTTCGCAAGTCAACCAGTGGATCGACGACGCGGTCCAGTCCACGCCGATTGTTGATCTGCACACCCATTTGTACCCGCCCAATTTCGGACCCTTGATGCTTTGGGGGATTGATGAATTGGTTACTTATCATTACCTGATCGCCGAGACCCTTCGCATCGCCACGATACCCTATGAGCAATACTGGGCGATGACCCAGAAACAGCAGGCGGAGTTGATCTGGAAGACGTTGTTTGTCGAGCACGCGCCGATTTCCGAAGCCTGCCGGGGGGTGTTGACGGTGCTGCAACGACTGGGGCTGGATGTCGCCTCGGCCAACCTCAATCAATTCCGCGACTTTTTCCACTCGCAAACCTCTGAGCAATATCTCGACAAGGTGATGAAGCTGGCCAATGTCCGCACGCTGGTGATGACCAACGACCCCTTTGAATCGGTTGAGCGCGAAATCTGGTTGAACAACCCGCGGGTGGATCCGCGCTTCAAGGCGGTGCTTCGGATCGATCCGCTGCTGGTGGGGTGGCCGCGTGTGGCGGATGTGTTGACCGATCACGGGTACAAGGTCTCCACCGATCTGGGGGCCAATACCATGAAGGAAATTCGCCGGTTTTTGAGCGACTGGCTGGACCGGATGAAGGGGATCTATATCGCCTGTTCATTGCCTCCATCGTGGCGGTATCCCGATGATTCACCGGCCACAAAGGTGATCAACGAGGCGATTTTGCCCATTGCCCGCGAGCGAAATTTGCCTTTTGCCACCATGATCGGGGTCAACAAGCTGGTCAATCCCTCGCTGCGGCTGGCGGGCGATTCGGTGGCCAAGGCGGATGCACGCAGTTTTGAGCGGCTTTGTGCCCAAAATCCGAAAAACAAGTTTCTGGTGACGATGCTGTCGCGTGAAAACCAGCATGAACTGGCCGTGGCATCGCGCAAATTCCGCAACATGCTGCTGTTCGGCTGCTGGTGGTTCATGAACAACCCCATTTTGATCAATGAGATCACCCGGATGAGAATGGAATTGCTGGGGACCAGTTTTGTGCCGCAGCATTCGGATGCGCGCATTCTGGATCAGATCATTTACAAATGGGACCACAGCCGGGCGATCATCGCCCAGGTCTTGAAGGATAAATTCCAAGACATCGCATCGGCCGGGTGGGCGATCACCCGCCAGCAGGTGCAGACAACCGTTTCTGATTATTTTGCGGGCAATTTTGAGCGATTTTTACAATGGACCCCCAACTGAAGCTCAAGCGATCCCTCGCCGGCCGACTTAAAAACCTCATCCCCTTTGGCGTGGGGCAGACCAAGCCGCGCCATTTTCGGGACATGTCCCGCATCTTGTGGGAGAACAAGGACAATCTGTCCCACGGATGGAAGGTGCTCAGCCGCGGCGTCTGCGATGGGTGCGCGCTGGGGGTGGCGGGGTTTCATGACTGGACGATTGACGGCATCCATCTGTGCATGACCCGGCTGAATCTGCTGCGGCTGAACACCGTGGGGCCGCTGGATCACGATCAATTGGCGGATGTCGAACCATTGCGGAAACTGGACAATCAACAGCTTCGCAAGCTGGGCCGGCTGGCATATCCGATGCTCCGCAAGCGGGGAGAGAAGGGATTTTCTCGCATCGGGTGGGATGAGGCGTATCGGATTCTGGCCGACCGCATTCGCGCATCAGACCCGCGTCGGCTGGCGTTTTTTCTCACCTCGCGCGGCATCACCAACGAGGTGTATTATGTCGCCCAGAAGGTGGCCCGCTTGCTGGGGACCAACCACATCGACAACGCGGCCCGGCTGTGCCATTCACCCTCAACGGGCGCGATGAAACGGTCACTGGGCGTGGCCGCGACGACGTGCAGTTATAAGGACTGGTGGGGAACGGACTTGCTGGTCTTCTTCGGGGCCAACCCCGCCAACGACCAGCCGGTCTCGATGAAATACATCGACTCGGCCAAAAAACTGGGCACCAAGGTCGTGCTGGTCAACCCCTATCGCGAGCCGGGGATGGACCGGTATTACGTTCCATCCACCGTCAAAAGCGCCATCTTCGGGAGTGATATTACCGACTGGTGGTTTGCGGTGGCGCAGGGGGGAGACATCGCTTTTCTGTATGGTGTGCTGAAAATTATTTTTGAAAATGGGTGGGAGGATCGGTCGTTTCTGGATTCGCACGCCAACGGATATGAGCAGCTCAAGGAGGCGGCACTGGGGATGGATTGGGAGCAACTTGAGCAACAATCGGGGCTGGGCCGTGCGGAGATGGAGCAGTTCGCCGAGTTGATTCATGGAGCGAAGAGCGCGGTGCTGGTCTGGAGCATGGGGATCACGCAGCACGCCTTTGGCGGCGACGCGGTGCAGATGATCTTAAACCTTGGATTGACAAAAGGTTATGTCGGTCGAGACAAATGCGGCCTGATGCCCATTCGCGGGCATTCGGGCGTGCAGGGTGGGGCTGAGATGGGGGCGTATGCCACCAGTTTCCCTGGAGGCAAGGCGGTCAATGCGCAAAACGCGGACGAGTTGTCGAAGGAATATGGATTTGCGGTTCCGGGCTGGGTGGGATTGACGGCCGCCGAGATGGTGGAGGCGGCCCATCGCGATGAGCTGGATTTGCTTTACAACATGGGTGGGAATTTTCTACGTACGCTGCCCGATCCGGATTATGTGGCCGAGGCGTTAGGGCATGTGCCGCTGCGGGTGCATCAGGACATTATTTTGACCGATCAGATGTTCGTGGAGGGGGAACAGGTGCTGCTGTTGCCGGCACAGACGCGATATGAACAAGAAGGTGGCGGCACCGAGACGACCACCGAACGGCGGGTGATTTTCAGTCCGCAGATTCCGCGCGAGGTGGGAGAGGCCCGCTGCGAATGGCGGATTTTGCGGCAGTTGGCCGAGGCGGTGGTCGGGGTGGAAAAAATGGCGGGGTTTGGTTGTGACAGCGGGCAGGCCATTCGCGAGGAGATCGCCAAGATCATTCCCAGTTATGCGGGGATCGAAAAGCTGTGCAAGACAGGGGATGCGTTTCAGTATGGTGGGCCGCATTTGTGCGCGGATTGGAAATTTCCGACTCCCGATGGGAAGGCGCATTTGCATGCGGTTGAATTGCCCGACCGAAACCGACCACAAGGGGCGTTTCATTGCAGCACCCGGCGGGGAAAACAATTCAACACGCTCATTTATGCCTCAACCGATCCGATCACCGGAGCAAGTCGCGATGCGGTGCTGATGAACGCCGACGATGCGGCCGAGCGTCATTTGAAGCATGGGGACCGTGTGGTTTTGAGCAATTCGCTGGGAGAAATGGAGGCGCGGGTCCATCTGGCGGCCATCGCGCGGGGCAATTTGCAGGTCCACTGGCCTGAGGGGAACGTGCTGTTGGCGCGCCATGTGCTTGATCCCACCGGCAAAGTGCCCGACTACAATGCGTATGTGCAATTGCAGCGAGCGTGAATCCGATGAGTGATGATTCGGCCGACATGCCGTTGGATGCGCCGGTGCGGCGAAAGGTGCTGTATTGGCACGCCGATGGGCCGGCCCAATCGCGTGAAGATGATCTGGCGCGCGAGGATCCGCTGGAGATTCGGGTGCGCGGAAGGTCGTTCAGCCTGACGATGCGGACGCCGGGACATGATGAGGAACTGGCGGCGGGGTTTTTGTTGGGTGAGGGGTTGATCCGCCGGCGCGAGGAGCTGGTCCGCATCGAGCCATGCGACCGCAATGAACAGGGGC
>JADLBV010000132.1 GCA_020847545.1 Phycisphaerales bacterium | reverse complement strand
TTCAGCCAGTTGCGGACCGGCCAATCGGCCACCATGGATGCGCCGTTGGTGCTGGAACTGATCTCCCGCTCGGCGGCCGCCACCACCCCCAATGCCCGGCATCTGCTGGATGTCGGGTGCGGCGCGGGGAATTTCACTCTTGAGCTGCTCGAACGCATTGCCAATCTGTCGGTCACGCTGGTTGATCTGAGTCGGCCGATGCTGGATCGGGCCGTTGAACGCATCTCAAAGGCCACCACAGGCCAAATCACCACACATCAAGGCGACATTCGTGAACTGAATCTGGAAGCGGGCCAATTCGATCTCATCACGGCCGCCGCGGTGCTGCATCATCTGCGCAGTGACGATGAGTGGAAGTCGGTCCTGACCAAATTCCACCGGTGGCTGCGGCCGGGTGGCTCGCTCTGGGTAGCCGATCATATCGAGCAGGAGATCCCCGGCGTACAGGAGGTGATGAAGGATCGCTGGTGTGAACATCTGACCCAACTCAAAGGGCCGGAATATTGCGAACAGGTGCTTGCCTATACCGCCAAGGAGGATTCACCCCGATCGCTGATCTTCCAACTGGAGATGCTGCGCCAGGCGGGATTTGTCACCATGGACATCGTACACAAAAACGGCCCATTCGCGGCCTATTGCGCCGTCAAAACCGCATAATGGCGATGGACCATTAAATTTCGTCCGGCCCAGCCGGACCTACAAATTATGGTTTCGTAGGTCCGGCTCCGCCGGACGATCTCCATACCATTTACCATTGCAAATCAGCACGCGGTGAAATTGGATATTTAATGGCCAGCTTTTCAATCGTCTCCTTATCCCCATCCTCCAGGTTTTTGGGAACAACAATCTTCACCACAACATACTGATCCCCCTTCTCATCACCCCGTTCGATTCCCCTTCCCTTGATGCGCAACTTGGCCCCGGAACTGGTTCCCGCGGGAAGCGTCAATGTGACCGGCCCATCGAGCGTGGGAACCTCGACTTTGGTTCCCAGCAGCGATTCGTAGAGGCTGATCGGCAGGTCCAAAAGTATGTTTAGCTCCTCACGTCGGAAGTAAGGGTGAGGTGTGACCTGGGTGATGATGAACAGATCGCCCGGTTCCCCACCCGCCTGCTGGCCCCGGCCTTTGATTCGGATTCGGCTCCCATCCTTCACCCCCGGCGGGATTTTGACCTCGATGGTCTCCAGTTGCCCATCGCGGCTTATCTGCAATGGCAGTTTGGTGCCACGCGCGGCCTGATAGAAGGTCAGCGTGACCGGGTGTTCGATGTCCGCGCCGCGGGATTGCTGTGGCCGCGAGCGGCTACGCTGGGATGATCGATCCGAAGTCGCCCCTCGGCCGCCCTTTGCGCCGAATAATTGCTCAAAGATGTCCCCCAGTCCCCCTTGGCCGATGTCGAAATCCTCGACACTGACTCCGGGGCCGGCCTGCCATGAGTGCGCCCCACCCTGGCCGCCCCGGCCACGGCGGAAGGCTTCGTACGGATCGCCGCCGGGTGGTGGGCCGGCCCCCACGCCGGCGTGACCGAACTGGTCGTAGTTGCGCCGTTTGGGTTCATCGGAAAGGACATCGTACGCCTCCTGGACCTCCTTGAACTTTTCGGTGGCGGCCGGGTTGTTCTTGTTCACATCCGGGTGATATTGGCGGACCAGCTTCCGGTGGGCGCGTTTGATCTCATCGGGGGTGGCGGTTTTGGAGATGCCGAGAATGTCGTAAAAGTCGCGTTTGGCCATAAGAGCTTCTAAAAATATCCAATGAACCTATTGTGATCCATCGCAGAGGAGGCGATTTTCGGCCTCACCCACTGTCTCGCTGGGTGATGTTCATCAAGTGGGAGCCATCGTTTAGTGTATGCACCCGCCAGACCCATTGGCCACCGGACAATTCGCCGATGAGATGGGTCAGGCCGCAATTGGGGGAGTTGGCCAGGTCCAGCATCGGATGGCCCACTTTCAGCGGCAGAACATGCTCATTGAACATATTTAACAGGTTCCACATGGTCCCGCCGTGCGTCACCACGGCGACACAGTCGATCCCTTTGCATTGTTCGGGGAGGCGTAAAAAGGCTTTAAGAACGCGCTGATGATGGTCGTGGGGGAGTTCGGCTCCTCTTGGCTGCATGTCGTCGCGCGCCTTCACGGCCGACCAGATATCGGCCGCTTTGCCTTCCAGTTCACCCATGCCGCGCTCACGCCAACCGGCATCCGGCTCAATGGGCAAACCGGTTGACAGGTGAATCTGCCCGGCCGTCTGCATTGCCCGCACCAGATCGGAACTGATGAGCTTTTGTACCTTGGGGACATACCGCGCGATGCGTGCCGCCAATCGGCGCGACTGTTCGATTCCCTGGGCATTGAGCGGAACGGGTGAATGTCCCTGCACAATGCCGTGCAGGTTGGCATCCGTCACCCCATGCCGCAGCAATAAAACATGAAAAATCCGGTCGATCATGGTGATATCGTTGTCTCTCGTAAAATGTTCAGATCCGAAAAATAATTGGGGTAGGTCTTGTTGACGCACTCGATGTTCTGGATCGTCACGCCCGGAATTCGGGTGCCAACCAACGCGAAACTCATCGCCATGCGATGGTCATCATAGGTGGCAATGGTGGCGGGAGTGATGGTTTGGGGTGGATCGATGATCAGTGTGTCCTGATCGATCCGCACGCCCGCTCCCAGTTTGGTCAATTCGTTGGACAAGGCCGCCAGCCGGTCGGTCTCCTTGTGTCGCAGGGTGTGCAGGCCGTGCAGTTTTGATTGACCTTGAGCGAAGAGGCAGACCACCGCCAGGGTCTGGGCCGTATCGGGCATGTCGCGCAGGTCGATGTCGATCCCTTCCAGCAATTCGGGGCCGGTGAGTGTGATCGAATCGGATTCCATCGACATGACAGCGCCCATTTTCTTTAACACATCCGCAAACCCCACATCCCCCTGAAGGCTGTTCTTGCCCAATCCCGCGATGGTGATGGTCGCCCCCGGCCACAACGCGGCGGCCGCCAGAAAATAACTGGCCGAGCTGGCATCCGGTTCCACCGCATATGCGGTTCCACGATAATGCCCCCTTGGGATGATGATCTGCTTGGGTTCGCCGGTCTGCGGGTCGCGGATCAGTTCGGGGGTGAGATCAAAATGGTCCATCAGCCGCATCGTCATGGCGACATAAGGCCAACTGGTCTGGTTGGGTTCAAGGTCCACCCGTATCTCATGGCGGGCATAGGGGCTGACTTGCAGCAGGGCGGAGAGAAATTGCGAAGACTGGGCCGCCCCAAAACGCAGATTTCCACCCGGCAAACCGGCCGCATCAATCTGGATGGGTGGAAATCCATCCATCAGTGGATATTCAACCCGGACGCCGACATTTCGTAACAATTCCACAAGCTGTCCGATGGGGCGCTGGCGCATGCGGGCGATGCCGTCGAGGGTGAAGCTGCCATGTCCCAATGCGCAGACGGCCGACAAAAACCGGATCGTCGTACCGGAATTGCCGCAGAACAATTCCGCATTTGAGGCCCTGAATTCTCCCCCCGTCCCTTGCACCTCAATTTGGCCGGCGGGCTGGTCCACCCGCAGCTCAACCCCCAGTTTCTTCAATCCATCGAGCATCACCAGTGTGTCATCGGCGAACAACACGTTGTTCAATGTGCTGGTCCCCCGCGCCAGCGCCGCCAGCACCAGCGCGCGGTTGGTGAGGCTTTTGGACCCCGGCGGCCGGATCGTCGCCTTAAATGGTCCCGCAAGCGGTAAAATCGTCAAATCGCTCATCGGCAATCAGAATACGGGGGAAGCGGAAACTTTTCATCCTCCCGTGCGTCCAAGTCGTCATGTGCCATTCGTTGGGAGTTGTTTTCATCTTCCCCAAAATTAGGGTTTGTGCGTAAGCTTTCGCATAATCTCATACAAAGGAGCATTCATGAAGCGGTTCACTCATTCGATTCGGGCGGCGTTGGTTGTGGCGGCGATGGGCGTGGCGTTGCCCGGATTGGGATTCGCGCAGGAACCATCACCCACCGGCACAACCGTCGTCAACCGGCCGGCCGAGAAGGGCGTGGAGATCCCCATCCGACAAGTGGTCCTCTATTCCAGCGGCGTGGGATATTTTGAACATTTCGGCACCGTCACCGGCGACGGCACGGCCGAACTGCGATTCAAAACCGAACAGATCAACGACATCCTCAAAAGCCTTGTTTTGCAGGATTTGGATGGTGGCATGGTCAGCACCATCACCTATCCATCGCAGGACCCACTCTCCCGAACCCTCAAGAGTTTTGAGGTGGACATCACCGGCAACCCCCCGTTGGCCGATCTATTGAATCAGCTTCGCGGGGCCAAAGTGACCGTCAGTACGGTCGAGCCGGGAAGTACCAGTGGCATCATTCTTGGTGTTGAGAAAAAGCGAAAAACCACCGGTAACAATGGAACCGTGATTGAAACCCATGTCCTGAACATCCTGTCCGGCGGGCAGATTCGTTCATTGGAACTCTCCGAACTGCGCTCGGTGCAACTGGACGATCCGAAATTGCAGGAGGAATTGACCGCGGCGCTGGCGGCGCTGGCCCAGGCGCGCGACCAGGACAAAAAGCCGGTCACAATCCATTTCACCGGCCAGGGGGATCATCGCGTGCGCATCGGCTACGTCATCGAAACGCCCGTCTGGAAGACCAGCTATCGACTGATTCTGCCCATCGGCGACGCCAAGCCGCATTTGCAGGGATGGGCGATCATCGACAACCAGACCGACAACGACTGGAATGATGTGCAGTTGTCGCTGGTCAGTGGCCGGCCGATCTCATTCATTCAGGATTTGTATCAGCCCCTCTATGTTCCCCGTCAGGTGGTGCAGCCGCCGCAATATGCGAACCTCGAATCGCGGCGATATGGCGAGGGGATGAGCCGCGATGATAAAGCCAAAGCACAGCGTAAATCAGAGGGCGCCAGCGGGGCCTCGCCCCAGATGGCCGCGCCGGCTCCCAGAGCCTATGAGTCCGAAAACTCAATGGATGCCACCGCATCGGTCTCCTCATCCGCCAGCACCGCCGAAGTCGGCGAGTTGTTCCAGTACACCGTCTCCAACGTATCGCTGGCCCGCCAGCGCTCGGCGATGATCCCGATCGTCAGCGATGACATTCAGGTTCAGAAAGTGTCGATTTACAACGCCTCGGTCTTGCCGCGAAATCCGCTCAATGGGGCGCGCATCACCAACTCCACCGACAAGCACCTGCTGGCCGGGCCGATCACGGTCCTGGAAGCGGGCGCGTATGCCGGCGACGCCCAGATCGGCAACCTGCCACCGGGGCAAAACCGGCTCATCAGCTATGGCATCGATCTGCAGATGCTGGTCGATTCCAGTCACAACACCTCCAATTCCTCCATCGTCAGCGGCAAGATTGTCAAGGGCGTGCTCCAGATCAGCCACAAGCAGGTCTTTCAACAGGATTACGTCACCGAAAACAAATCTAAAAAGGACAAAACCCTGATCATCGAACACCCCGTCCGTCCCGGATGGGATTTGACCAGCACCGACAAGCCGGTGGAGACCACCGACCAGGTTTACCGTTTCAGCCAGTCGATCCCGGCCGGCCAGAAGGCCACCTTTGCCGTCCAGCAGCAGATTGTCACGGGTGAATCGGTTGCGCTGCTGTCGGCCGATCTGAACCAACTGGCCTTTTACAGCCGCAACGGCGCCATTCCCCAGAATGTCCGCGATGTGCTGGTCAAGGCGATGGAGTTGAAACAGCAGTTGACCGACATTCAACGTCAAATCGACGACACCCAGCGTTATTTGACCGAGACCAACACCGATCAGGCCCGCACCCGCCAAAACCTGGGGAGCGTGCCGCAAAACAGCGATTTCTACAAACAATCGCTCCAGAAAATGGGTGAACAGGAAAAGAAGATCGAACAGCTTCAGTCCGATCTCCAGCAACTGCGCCAGAAACAGGACCAGCAACGCCAGGAATTGGAAAATTTCCTGAACAACGCCAACGTGGGATGAAAATTCGGATGTATTGAATTGTGGTCCGGCTCCGTTGGACAAGAGGGAATGTCCGGTCGAGCCGGACCTACAAAATATCCATCGGTCAATACGTTACCATGTGCCAACGTATTGTAGGTCCGGCTCCGCCGGACAACGGGCTGATGAGGTGCCTATAATGAATAGAGCTTCAACGGGGCCTTATGCTGGTACTATCCCGCCAAATTGGCCAAAAGGTCATGATCGGGAAGGAGATTGAGCTGACCATCGTGGATGTGCGCGGGGAGAAGGTGCGCCTGGGCATCATGGCGCCATCGGAGATTCCCGTGCATCGCAAGGAGATCTTTGACGCCATCGCGGCCGAAAATCAGGCCGCCGCGACAATTCAGCCCAATGATCTGGCCGGCGCATCATCCCCATTCCCCCGGCCGGCCGAATTTTCACAACAGGACCTCCTTTTCATGCAGGCGGCCATCGATCAGGCCCGCATGGGACTGGATGAAGGTGGCCTGCCAATCGGTTCGGTGCTGGTTCGCAATGGCCAGATCATCGGCGCGGGACACAATCGGCGCATCCAGCATGAAGACCCCATGGCGCACGCCGAAATCGACTGTCTGACCAACGCCGGCCGACAGACCACCTATCGCGATACAGTCCTCTATTCGACCCTCATGCCCTGTTTTCTGTGCAGTGGCGCCGTCGTTCAATTCGGCATTCCCCGCGTGGTGGCGGGTGAGTCGACCAATTTCAACGGCCACGGTTCGGCCGATTTCCTGCGATCCAAAGGGGTTGAACTGCTCAATCTACACAACCCCCAGTGCATCGAGATGATGCGCCAATTCATCCAACAGCACCCCGACCTCTGGCACGAGGACATCGGCAAGTAGCGGGCATCCGTCCATCTGATCCATTACAATGCCCCCCATGATCGCCCCCACAGATCAATCGGACCCCCGCCCCCAGGGCAGCGACATCAAACTCGATGAACAGGAGGATGCGCTCCTCTTTGCCGTCAAGGCCCGCAAGCCGAACAAGGAGGCGCTGGGCAAGGCGTTTCGACAGTCCGCGCTGGCCGCGTTGTGGCTCTGGTTCGGATCGATGGTCATTCTCGTCGGCATCGGCGGGGCGTTGATCTGGAGCCACCGTGATGTGTTGCCGACATGGGGACTGGGATTGTTCGCCCTCTTTTGCATTCTGTTGTATGGGGCGTATTGGTGGTTTTTGTACCTGTTTCGCGTGGATCGGCTCCAGCGATTTTATGGGCAATCGACCACGCTGGCCGTTGAATCGCAGCGGTTGAATGTGAGGTCCACCGGCGTGATGGGAAATCAGGAACACGATCTGACCCGCACGCAGATTCAGGACATCAAGCTGATTCGCGCCGCCACCCCCGACAGCGCAACAGAACCGCAAATGACCGATTGGGTGGGGATCTTTTTGCGGGATGGGAGAACCATTCAGGTTCTGGGCGGCCGTGAAATCCCCGAATTGCAATGGGTGGCGCGAACCATCCGCCGGCGGATGGGGTTTGTGCCGGTGGATGCGGTGTAAATTTCAACGCGATGCGGCCGCGCTGTCGAGCATTTCCTGCAAAAAGGGTGAATATCGCATCCGCCCTTTGCTGTACTGCTGTGCCTTGCGCAAATAGTCGATGTCGCACTGTTCGCTGTGCTGCGCGGGCCATTGGGCCGTGCCCGTGGCGGATGAATCGATATATTCCCGCCCGCTGGGGTGGCGATACAGATCAATGCCGGCCACATCCACCTGTTTTCCCAATGCCGCGGCCAGCAACACCAGAAAAACGCCGCTGGTGGGATAAGCCCCGCGCGGGTTGTGGGTATACAACCCCGTGCGGATCAACAACGGCAAAATCGGCACCGGCCGGGGCAGGTCATATGCCGCGAATGAGGCCTCGCCATGACGGTGCAGATACATGTGCATCAACAGCGGGCGACGATTCGGCGGGGTCTGATGAAACCTTTTTGCGGCCGCTTCCAGTTCCGTGGCTCCATCGCCGAACAGCACCGCGATCGGTTCGCCATCAAAGGTGTCGCGCCGGGCATAGGTGGGATCGACCACCATCACATTGGATCTGGGCAGATCCTTCGCCCATGAATCGACGGCGCTTGGCCCGCGGCCCAGCACGGTCAATTGATCCGCTTTGGCAAACCAGTCCCGCAGCACATCGCACGGATCGGTGGCGTTGCTCGCCGATTCGTACAGGGGCAATTTCTGGAACTGATTATTGTGCCAGCGATCCAGATACCCATGCTGCCAACGCGGGTCTTTGCGGATGTCATTGGATGGGAACATCGGCTCATAGGGCCTGTCCTTCATCCGGATTTCCCACCAGCACTGGCCGGTGTGATTGTGTTCGTGGCCGGCCACTTCGGCCCCCACGCGGTCCAGCATCGGCGCGACCCAACCCATGCAGTGGTCGCAATAATCCTCATCCGCGTTCAGGTCGTTTTTAATCAGAAATCCCTTGCTGGGGCATTCGCGCATGTCGCAGCGCAGGACGTTTTTGCTCTCATCCACCACCCATTTCCAGTCGCATTTCTCATCTTCGCCGGTCTTGACCCAGCAGTTGTACAAACCCCTCAGCCCGTCATTGACCGCGGCATCCTTGTAATGGTTCTGCGAGTCGCCGCCGATGGCCTCATCCCACAGTTTCCGCACCGCATCCTGCCCATACCGGCGGCGGATGTAATGAAATGTCCATTCGTAATGGCCGCAAAAATCGTGGCATCCGAGCATGGTTATTTCCCTCCCCGCACACTCAGCTTGGTGAACACCTGCCGACATGTTCCCATGCCGCCGGTGCGCTCAAAGGCATATCCCGCATCCTCGGCCATCGCCCCGCAAACATGGTCACAATGTTCGCAAAAATAAGGGACGATCTCCCGGCCATTGTCGCGCAGATGCTTGATGGACGGACAAACCCGAATCTCCAGCGTCGCGCTCTGGTCGTCGTGGCTTGTCTCCACCTGGGCGCAGGGTTCCTTCTGAAAATATTCCTTCCAGTCGTTGGCGATGGAGGCTGGGCCGTTTGCACGCCAGTTTTCGGATCGTTGGCGATAATATTCGTGTCCCAGCTTTCGCCAATAGTCCACCAGCACATCCCTGCCATAGGTGTCGTGCAGGTATCGGAACATCGAGTTGACCGCGAAATAAAAATCAGGTGCGGACATATCGTCTCACCAAATTATCGTGCGGGCGTCTTGCCGGCCGTCAGTAGTTGTACGACTGGCTCGTTGCGAAGTTGTTCGCGCTGCGTTTCCGTCAGAGGTTTATAGGGCCGAGGGGCATAATTTCCAGGTAAACCGCGAAAATTCATCACCGCCGTACAGGCCGGGAAGATGCCATATTTGATCAGGGCCTGTTTCAGCAGGCTCAGGTTTTGCTGATTCTTCGCCGCGCCCGCCCAGTCTCCCTTGGCGGCACATTCGCCAATGGCGCTGACCCATTCCGGGGCCATGATGAACATGCCGTCAAGCTGTTCATAAAAACCGTGGTGGATCGTCATGTCCATCAGGTCCGGCTGTGCGATGATGACCCGCATCGGCAATTCAAGGCGTTGCAGCGTGTCGATCAGATGCCGCGTGTAGGACAATTCATCGGAAACCTTGATCCCCTTGATGTTGGGATGTTTGGCCAGTTCCAGCACCGTGGGCATTTCGATCTTGGACCGCGTACGAACCGGCAGGTCGTACAAATAAAGCGGCGCTTTGGAAACATCCGCCAGCGCCCGGTAATAATCCACCAATTCCGCCTGGGTGAACTGAATGAAATAAGGGGCCAACACCACCACGGCATCGACCTTGTATTTGTTGATGATCTGAATGCGGTCGCGCGAGCGTGCAAAGCTGGCGTCCCCCGCCCCGATCATCAACTCGGTCCCTTTTCCCTCACACCACGCCACGCTGCGTTCAATCAATTTCTGATAGGTCTGATCGCTCAAAAGCTGCATCATCCCCATGGTTCCGGCCATGAGGTAGCTCTTGATGCCGTTGTTGTATTGGTCGGCAAACTGCGCATCAAGTCCCTTTTCGTGAAGCTGTTCATCCGCCGTCAGCGGGGTGCCCATGGCCGAGATAAAATATCCCTGTTTCATACGATCTCTTTCCTTATCGGGTTTGGTTCACCACCAACAAACGTTCGGTGGCATGTTGTAAATGATGTTGAAGCAATTCCACCGCCTCATCGGTCCGGCGGTCCATTAAAAGCTGTGTGAGTTTCTGATGTTCATCAAGCGTCTGGATGGCGCCCCGTCTTCGTCGTTCGACATCCACATGTCGTGAAAAAAGGATCGGCAGGGGGGCGCGTTGATAGATCGAGATCAATTTCTGGTTTTCGGTCAGCTCGATCAGAATCTGATGAAACCGTCGGTCGGCCTCGACAAATCCCAATTCCATGTCGCTTTCAAGCAGTTGCCGCATCATGTCGCACGCTTCGGTCAGACGTCCAAATGGCACATCTTCCGGCGGCCGGGCACCGATCAGCCGGATCGCCCCGGCCTCCAGGATGGCCCGCACCTCCAAAACCTCATCCAAGTCGCGTTGTTCATAAAGTGGTGCGAAAAACCCTCCCCGTTCCCCCCGGCGAATCAACCCTTCATGGGCCAAACCGCTCAGGGCTTCACGCAAGGAGGAGCGATGCACCCCCATCCGGGACGCCCATTCCACCTCGCGGAATCTCTCGCCGGCCGGAACCTGGCCCAATAGGACCATCCGCCTTAATTGCTGGTAACAAGTCTGACTTTGGACCGATTTCTCAGACATTGCCGACAAAATATACATTATTTTGCCGACAAAAGCAACTCCCAAAAAGTCATCGGCTGGCGTCCCATAAGCCCATCGCCCGAAAAATCAGAAGATTTTTTCCAAGTTCCAACGAAGATGTTCCGATAACCAATACTGGTCGGCAAACTCTACCTGGAGGTACGCCGTGACTCTGGTTTGGTGTGAATGGCAGCAGGGGGAAGATCAGTCAACCGCTTCGGCCGAACGACGACGGGGATTGCGTGTTCGTCAATCTCGGCCGGTCAAAATCTACGATTCCGCCGCCGCCCGGTATGTGGGCGGCCAAACCGCGGACATCAGTTCCACCGGCCTGCAATTGGAATTGCCCGCGTGGACACCCCTGGCACCGGGTAAAACGCTCAGCGTCCATGTCGGCATGAGCGCTCAGGGTTCATCGCTGGCCAACCGCCGGCGGATGATTCCCGCCCGCGTGGTTTGGGTGCGCCGTGATGCCGCCGATTCGTCCAACCGGCTGCACGCCGGCGTGGAATTTGTCGTCAGCACCGCCGCCCATCAGGATGCGGCATAGCTTGTCTTGACCCTGATACGGGCATCCACTTACCATGCGCTGCGTGACGGAAATTGAACGCAACGCCATCCACGGGCAGTTTCATTCGACCTTCGGGCCGGGCGGGCGCGTGCGCCTGATCAGGGCGCCGGGACGGGTGAATCTGATCGGCGAGCATACCGACTACAACGAGGGATTTGTCTTCCCCATGGCGATCGAGCCGGAGGTGCGTTTCGCGTGCCGTGCCCGCACCGATGGCATGGTGAGGCTGGTGTCGAGCCTCTTTCCGAAGCAGATCATCGAATTTTCAATCCAGCACAAAATCGAACGCTCCGAGCCGGCCTGGTCCAATTATGTCCGTGGCGTGGCGGCCGAACTGATCGGGGCGGGGATCGCGATTGAAGGGATGGACCTGTACATCGACAACACCCTCCCCATGGGGGGTGGCCTGTCGAGCAGCGCGGCCATCGAAGTCGGGACGGCCTTGTGTTTTCTGACTCAACAAGGCCAGAAGATGGACCTGACCCGCCTGGCGCTGCTCTGTCAGAAGGCCGAACATGAATACGCGCTTGTCCCATGCGGAATCATGGATCAGACCATTGTCTCATCCGGCCGGGAAGGGCACGCGATGCTCTTTGACTGCCGAAATGGCACCAAACAGTTCATCCGGATCGACGAAAAGGAACTTCGCGTGGTGATCGTCAATTCGATGGTCAAACACGAATTGTCAGGTGGCGAATACGCCCTACGCCGCAAGCAATGTGAGGAAGGGGCCGCCTTTTTCCATCGAATAAACCCGGCCATCCGTTCACTGCGGGATGTGACGATCAAACAACTCGACGAATCCAAAGGGAAGTTGGACCCGATCATCTACAAACGCTGTCGGCACGTTGTCAGCGAAAACCATCGCACCACCGATGCTGCGCTGGCGCTGGAACGCAAACATTACGATCGCGCCGGCGAATTGATGGTCCAGAGCCACCAGTCGCTGCGGGATGATTTCCAGGTCAGTTGCGCGGAACTGGATTTTCTGGCCGAACAGGCGATGACGGTCAAGGGCGTCTATGGCGCGCGAATGACCGGCGGCGGGTTTGGCGGGTGCATCGTGGCACTGGTTCAGCCGCGCGCGGTCGAATCGCTCAGTCATCATCTGACCGAAAGCTATCAGAAAAAGCATCAAATCAAGCCGGCGGTCTATGTTACTACCGCGACGGCCGGGGCGAGTGTCGTGCAATAGGAAATCATGGCCGAAACATTGCGCAACATTTTGCTCAAACTCTGCCGACGCGAAGACCTGACCCGTGAGGAGGCCCGCGAGGCCTTTCTTCACATCATGTCCGGCGAGGCGGCCGAGGCGCAGATCGGCGGGCTGCTGGTTGGACTGGCCGCCAAGGGAACCACTGTCGAGGAACTCGTCGGCGCCGCCACCGTCATGCGCGACAAGGCCGTCGGCATCGGATGCGATCCGCAGGGGGTCGTCATCGACACCTGCGGCACAGGCGGGGATGTTCGCGGCACATTCAACATCTCCACCACGGCCGCCCTCATCGTCGCCGCCGCGGGTGTCAAAGTCGTCAAACATGGCAACCGCTCGGCCTCCAGCCGATCAGGCTCGGCCGATGTGCTGGAAAAACTGGGGGTCAAACTCGACTTAACCGGCCGACAATATGAGCAATGCCTCGCAAAGGCGAATCTGTGCTTCATGTTCGCCCGTAACCACCATCCGGCGATGAAATTTGTCGGTCCTACCCGTACCGCTTTGGGCATCCCGACAATATTCAACCTGCTCGGCCCACTGACCAACCCCGCCAAGGCCCGCCACCAGCTTCTGGGTGTATTCGCACCTGAATTGACCGACCGACTGGCGACCGTGTTGCGCGAACTGGGCAGCGAGCGCGCCTGGGTGGTTCATGCGGATGATGGCTTGGATGAACTCTCCACCATTGGCCCCAGCAAAGTCAGCGAGGTACGCGATGGGGCGGTCCATACCTGGCGTCTGGACCCGGCGAGCCTTGGTATCGAATATGCCAAACTGTCTGATTTGCAGGTCAATACCATCGATCAGGCGGCCGACGCGATCAAATTCGTCATCAGCGGCAAAAAAGGCCCGATGCGCGACATTGCCCAACTGAACGCCGCCGCGGGGCTGGTGATCGCCGGGAAATGCCAGAATTTGTCGCAAGGCATTGACATTGCTGGAGTTGCGCTGGATTCAGGAGCGGCATCAGCGACATTGGCGGCATTGGTGGAATGTTCCAATACTCCATAATTCCGACTGGCGCGGGGTGGATTGCACGTTTGCGAATCGGGGGTCAACAGGTCAAAATACTGACTGTGAAAGGGGTTATCGGCGTTCATCTTCGGTTCTATTCGAGCGCCCATAACAGGAGCGTACCCGGATGAACGCGCCGGTGTCGGATTTATTTGCATCTGCCCGGCGGGTTGATCTGCATTGTCACAGCGATGCCAGCAATAAGGCCGCCGAGGTGGTACTCAATGCCATCGCCTGCCCGGAATGCTATAGCCGGCCGGATGAGGTGTATCAGCAGGCCAAACGACGGGGGATGGATTTTGTCACGCTGACCGACCACGATTCCATCGCGGGGGTGCAAACCCTTGAACATCGCAAGGATGTGCTATGTGGCGAGGAATTGACCTGCTGGTTCCCCGAAGACCGCTGCAAGATGCACATTCTGGTGTGGGGGATCACACCCGAAGACCATGATGCGCTACAGGCCCGGTCCCGCGATATTTACGATGTCGCCGCTTACATGGAACGCCGTCGGATCGCACACGCGGTGGCCCATCCGATCTATCGCCAAAACGAAAAACTGGAGCGTTGGCACGTTGAACGGTTGCTGCTCTTGTTCAAGGGGTTTGAATGTCTCAATGGTGCGCACAGCCCGCTGCATCGAGAAGCCTTTGAGCCGCTGCTGGATCGGCTGACAAAGGAGGAGATTCAGAAATTATCCCAACGGCACGGATTGTCCGCCCGCTGGGATGAGCCTTGGATTAAAAGTCGCACCGGCGGCAGCGATGACCATGGCCTGTTGAATGTCGGGCGAACCTGGACTGAATTTCCGGCCGGAACGGATGATGTGGAGAGGGTGCTGCGGTGTCTGCGCGAAGGTCGATGCCGACCTGGGGGTGAGGCGGGATCAAGCGCCAAGCTGGCCCATACGTTCTACAGCGTGGCGGTGCGATATTACGGCCGGCATCTGTTGGGGGATGGGCCGGCGAATGTGCCGACGATGATCCTGCAAACGCTGGTGGGGGAGCGGCCGGCCCCAAGTCGCCGGTCGATGGCGGGTTGGGTGATGAAACGGTCTGCGCGCAAGTTGAAAGACCGGATGCTGGCCCCATTTCGTCGCAAGCAGGATGAGGAGCAGGGGGTGGGGGTTTTGCGAAAGCTCTTTTTGGATTCAGCGCGTCAACGGATGGGGGATTATCCCGCCTTGCGAAAGGCGCTGGAGAACGGGTTGCCGCCGCTGGGTGAACATGATGAGGTGATGCGGTTTGTGGGGGCGATCAACCGTGACTTGTCGCAGGGGATCGCGCAGGCGGTGGATGGGGCGATTGAAGGGGCGCGGTTTACGGGATTGTTTGATGCGATCTCGGCGGCGTTGGCGCAGCAATTCGCCCTGTTGCCCTATTATTTCGCGGTGTTTCATCAGAACAAGGAACGGCATCTGCTGAGGCAATTGACCGGCCAGCACCGCTCCTCGACGGCCGACAGCATGAAGGTGGGGTTGTTCACCGACACGCTCGATGAGGTCAATGGGGTGAGCCGGTTCATCCGCGACATGACCGAACAGGCGCTGCGGGCCGGCCGGCATCTGGTGGTGCATACCTGTTCGCCCGAACCACGATTTGAATCGGCGGCAAGGAAAAATTTTCAACCGTTGCTCAGCCGGCCGATGCCCTATTACCCGGAATTGAAATTGAACCTTCCACCCGTGCTGGAAGTGCTGGAATGGGCCGACCGACAACAGTTTGACGCGGTGCATGTCAGCACCCCCGGCCCAATGGGCCTGTGCGGCTGGATGGTGGGAAAAATGCTCCGCGTGCCGGTGCTGGGAACGTATCACACCGATTTTCCCGCCTATGTGGACCACCTGACCGGCGACCACCGCATCACCCGTGGTACCAGCGCCTATATGCGCTGGTTTTATAGCCAAATGGCGGCGGTATTCACCCGAAGCCGAGAATACCGCTTCAGCCTGGGCGACCTGGGCGTGGAACCGCAAAAGGTGCGGGAAATCCCCGCCGGCGTGAACATGGAAAAGTTCAACCCGCGCCACCGCGACCCAACCATCTGGCAACGCCTCGGCGTACAACAACCCAAACGATTGCTCTATGTCGGCCGGGTCAGCGTGGAAAAAAACCTCCCATTGCTGGTGGAGACTTATCGCCAACTCCGCGCCATCCGACAGGATATCGCCCTGATCATCGCCGGCGACGGCCCATACCTTCCCGCCATGAAAAAAGAATTAAAGGGGTCAGGAAGCATTTTCCTTGGATATCAAAACGACGCCGAGCTGGCGGCGTTATATTCCAGCGCGGACCTGTTCATCTTCCCCTCCCGCACGGACACGCTGGGTCAGGTGGTGATGGAAGCCCAATCCTCCGGCTTACCCGCCATTGTCAGCGACACCGGCGGCCCAAGGGAACTGGTGGAAGATGGAACCACCGGCCTGGTGGTCGATGGGCAGGATGTAGGCCGCTGGCGGGCCGCAATCGAACAATTGCTTGACGACGATGTGCTTCGCGGCCGCATGTCCCGCGCCGCCACCGCCCGCATGAGTCGGCGGGGATTGGATCAAACCTTCAATTCATTCTGGACCGACCACCTGAATGTGGTCGAACCCTCCCAATGCGAATCAGACAACGAGATTCAAGACCTCGAAATGGTCGCAACCAGCTCCACCCCGCGACAATGCGAATAGCGTTCGCAAACTCATCATTTATACAATTTCGCAAACCGTTCCCGCACTTTTGCCGCATTCGGCAGGGCATGACAGGCGATGTAAGGCTGATCGGGATGAAGCTCGGCATAATCCTGGTGATAGTCCTCGGCCGGATAAAACGCCCGCAGCGGCTCCAACGAGGTGATGATTGGTTTGGGGTACGCATGAGATTCAGTCAGTGCCAGAATCTTGCGTTCAGCCGCTTTTTTTTGTGATTCATCGGCATAAAAAATGGCCGACCGATATTGCGTGCCGATGTCGGCTCCCTGGCCATTCAACTGGGTGGGATCGTGAGCGGCAAAAAAGATATCAAGCAATTGATCGTAAGTGATGATCGACGGGTCGTATGTAATGCGAATCGCCTCGGCGTGTCCTGTGACGCCGGTGCAGACGATCTTGTATTTGGCCGTTTCGGCCGTGCCGCCGCTGTAGCCACTTTCAACATTTGTCACCCCCCTTAAATCTTCAAACACCGCCTCGGTACACCAGAAACATCCGCCGGCAAAGACGGCCGAGGCGGATTGCCTGGTCGTCGGTCCATGCGTCGCCGGATCGGCAAGTTGCGCGAGATCAGTGCTGGGGGTAAATTTGATCGACTCGGAATTCAAACAAAACCGCAAGCCCGTCGGCCTGGGTCCATCATCAAATACATGTCCCAGGTGCGCGCCGCAACGGGCGCACAACACCTCCGTGCGAACCATGCCGTAACTTCGATCCTCATGCTCAATGACATTTTCCTTGGCGATGGGTTGAAAAAAGCTCGGCCAGCCGGTCCCCGAATGAAACTTGGAGTCGGATGAAAAGAGCGGCAAACCGCAACAGATGCACGAATAAACCCCCGGCTCCTTGTTGTTCAAGAGCAAACCGCAAAATGCCGGTTCGGTCCCTTTGGCGCGGGCGATTTCATATTGCTTGGGAGTGAGCTGCTTTTGCCATTCGGCGTCGGTCTTGACGACTTTGGGGGACTGCACCGGACCGACGAGCCGGCCTTCACCATTGAACACATAAACGCTGACCATCGAATCATCTCCAGGTTGGGTCGTTGGCGCATCCGATGCGAATGCCATCAGGATCAGTGAAAGTAAGAGCAACGCCAGGGCGGGGAGTGTGAAGCGTGCCATGTATCAACTATAGGCAGCCTATTGGTGAGATTTCAACTCCATCAGGTTTCTATGGAAACCGTATGCAGGGCGATCCATTCACCCTTGCGGTCATGGCCGATCAGGTATACATCAACCGAAACATCACCCTGTCCGATGCGGAAAATCGCTCGGCCGGTCAGTTGATCGGCAAATACCCGCCCAAGCTGTGCAAACCGCTCGGCATCGTCCGTTTTGGACAGTATCGCGAAAAAATCCTCCTCCTTGACCGGCGATATCCGCCGACCCTTGGATAGTTTCTTCGCCAGATCCCGCGCTGTTTTGGCCTGATTGGTCGGCCAATGCTGTAAATCAAATGGCGCATCACGCTCGCTGGGATACATCAGCCCATCGATTGCCTTGGTCAGGATTTGATTGGTTTCATCGCACATCGGCCGACTCCAATGCATTGATTCCAGCTTCAAACAGGCCGTGCGTGGGATGGAACAGTGGTTCTGTGGAGGCGATTCGTGTCTTGTCCACCTTTTGCTTTAAGGCGGCCGACACATCCGCCGGCAGCCGGTCAAAAAAGTGATACCCCGTGCGTCGTTCCACCTCGGCCACACTGGTGCGATACTCCGCCCATCGGTCTCCCACCAGATCATTGTCATTGGGCATGATGATCGCGATCACGCGGGTGTCGGCGTTGATTTTCGACAAATCATCATCGCCGCCGGATTCGGGGACGATGACGACAATCTTCCAGCAGGCAGATGGCACGGTCACTTTGCCGTTGGCGATGGTCTGCTTGATCCCATCCAACCCCCGGCCGCCGATGCCGATGGGTCCGCTGATGATGTACAGTCGATGATGCCGACGCACCTGCCGGCGGGAATAACTTTCCAACGCGGCCCACGCCTTCTCGTTCACATTGGGGGCCTGTGGAATCACATTGGTCATGACAAATGTCGAGGCGCTCATGGTCGATGTGGCATCGCGGTCGGCGTGGGGGCATAAATGTCCGCGATCAAATCCGCTGCCGGAATAATCCCGGTGGACAATCCGCACAAAACCGGCCGGCAGTTGCGTATCGGGATCAAACGACGGCTGCCGCGGCGCATCCCCCAGATCGGAAGAAATCACACGCCAGCTCACCCAGTTGGCGGTTCCCTTCGAGTTGTTGTAAGAGAGGGCATAATACGGCTTTACCATCAGATAATTGTCGCGATTGGCCGCGTTGGTCGTGGCATTGCTGGGGTTGCCCAGCAACAGGTGAACCGACACGGATGATTGTGTGGTGGACGGGACTGTCGTGGGAGGCAATGCACTCGGACGATCCGGCTTTCGCTGGCAATACAGTTCCACCCCGACCGCAACCACCACCAGCAGCAGAATGATCGGCCATTTGCGTCGATGTCGATATGCCATGAACGGCAGGATATCGGGATCAGTTCATTTTGCGAGTGTTTACGCCAGAAGATCAAAAAATGAACGGATACGCCCCAATAAATCTCGTTGGGTTTCGCGCACCCGGTTGTGGCTGGCTTCCTCGGTGAGTTGTTCCCGTATCGCCGCCAGTTCCACCTGTCGTCGGGCCAGCATCGCGGAGATGTCAGCCGCGATTTCAGGGCGTTGTTTGAGGATGTTCATGAAACCATCATGGTCGAGTGAATAGCATTGGACTTCACCCAGCGCCACCACAGTTGCGGATCGAGGCTCGCCGGTCATCAGGGACATTTCTCCGATGAAATTGCCCGCACGCAGTCGCGCCACCGTGCGCGGCGACGATCCCGACACCGCCACCTGCACCTCGGCTTCTCCCGCGGCGATGATGAACAGCCGGTCGCCGGTTTCCCCCTGTCGGACAATCGCCTCGCCGCGCGCAAATGGAACCGATCGCAATCTCCCGGCCAGTTCCACGCGCTCGGCCTCGGTCAAAGGGGCGAACAACTCCACGGCCGACAGGGCATCGAGCCGTTTTTGCGCCTCCCGATTCTCCTGGCGCAGCTTCCGACGGGTGTTTTCGGGGGTCAAAAAGAGGGATTGGGCCGGTATGGATGGACGAATGCCGATCCGTCCCAGCGCCGCATAAATGCGGTCGCGCACGGCCGAACTGGTCGGGTCATCGCGGCTGAGGTCCACCAGCCAGTATCGGGCCGCATATGCCCCCATGCTCTCCCTGTAGTCCATCATGACAACGTTGGGGGGCGGGTTGGTGGCGACGTTCTCAATGGGGTCGTTGCGCAGGGCCTGTTGCACCGCTTCGATGATCCGTGAGGGTGAATGGCGAAAATCGACGTTGAAATAGACCCATGTTCGCCGCTGGCGGGGCTGGCCGTTCCGTTTGCCAAGCACGACAACCGATGATTTCATCAGCACGCTGTTGGGGATGACGACCGTGTCCCAGTTGCGGGTTTCAATCGAGGTTTGCCGCCAGCGGATCTCCTTGACCACCCCTTCGTGCGGGTCGACGCGCACCCAGTCTCCCACCGTGATCGAACGTTCCATCTGGAGCGCCATGCCACCCATGATGTTGCCCAGCGTATCCTGCAATGAAAAACCGATGACGGCCGTCACCACCGCGCTGGTGGCGATGATCCCCGCCAGTTCCACCCCGGCCATTCGCAGCAGCATCAACGCCAGAAGGATGTAACTGGCCGCCACGATCAAATCACGTCCGATGGCGGGGGGGTTCAGCCCCAGCCGGGCCAATAAAACGTCAAAGATAAAGATGCCCGCCAGGCTCAGAATCGCCAGCCCCATGAAAAAGAGGGACAGATGGCGCACCCAGCGATAACCGACATGGGTGATCTCGCTTCCGCCGGTCCGCAACGCCGCCGCCGCCAACAGGCCGATGATCGCCAGCGCGAACAATATCACCGCCCCGCGAACGCGCCCGCGCGCCGCCGGCAGGATCATCCCCGCCAGGACGGCCGCCAATGCGAAGGCCAGCGCCGCCCACGCCAAACCATCCCCCAACCCCGAAGCCGACTGTAAATGCCGCCAGAATTCCACCCAACTCTTATCGGCCACCCGACGCCATCAGGGCAATCGCATTTATATTATTAGCGGTATTCATAAGGCCCGCAGAGCCTCTTTATCCCCTCCCCCGGTACTCCGGGGGAGGGTTAGGGTGGGGGTTTTTCCTCGAATTCGGCGATACGGCCCC
>JADLBV010000131.1 GCA_020847545.1 Phycisphaerales bacterium | reverse complement strand
TGTCGTGCGATATTGATCCGCTACGCGAAAAAGTCATCGAATTACCTTGGCATCATCCAACTGGCGTGCGCGTTGTTGTGGTACCGTCGTCAACATCGATTGGCCGTTTTGAGATAGTTACTTAGTGCCATTACTTCCTGACCCCATTGTATTGTCATTGTATTGTGACCCCATTGTATTGTTCGTCGATCCGGAAGAACATGTCTACCCCATGATCCCCTCCGGCAAAGGCCTGCACGAAATGGAATTCGGCCCGCTGGCGTAATTCGCCCGCGAAATTGCGATAAATTTTCTTCTTCCCCAACCCTCGGCGACCCGGGGGTTTTTATTGCCTACTGGTTATCGAAAATGCACGCCGCCATCCGCATTCTGCGCCCCAGCGTGTATTCAATGTGACTCAGTGCCATATAATTGGACCCGTCCCGTTATCTGTGTCCCGTTATCTGTGTCCGTCCCGTTATCTGTGTCGTCCCGTTATCTGTGTTCAAATCGAATGGAATAAAGATCGGCCTCTTTCATCTGAAATCGCAATCGAATCGGTCTGGTCTGATGCTGCGATAAGCTCCCGCCGGTCCATGATACGACCCGCGAAATCTCATCCCCCATGATCTGACGGCAATCGTTCAATCCAAACCCTGCCAGCGGCTTTCCATCGGCATCCTGAATCTCCACACGGATGCAGCCCGCGGCCGAAGTGGCGTAATTCAACTCAAGCCGCTCCCCCTTGAAAATCAGCGGCCGGGTCAGCATCTCCCCTGTTTCATATTCAGCCCGCACCGAGGCGAACCCATCCAGTCGCAGTGTCATCCTTTCAAGACAGTTGGACGGCCAGCCGGTGTTTCGCTGCACATGGATCGACATCTCCCTTTCGCCGCATGGGATGATGCCCAGGGCCGGATAGTTGTTGCGGGATGTCCAGTTCAATTCATCCGCGCCGGGGCGAATAAACGCCTGTGGGAATGTCCGGTCATATTCATACCCACCCCGGCTGCTCATCAGCACCGCGTCGGAACAGTCATTCCCCTGCCAGTGGTCGCCGCCGATTCCCAGTTTATGGCGCAGATCCCCACCCAAAGCCGCACGCTCCGGCATGAACCGGGCGGCCAGCGCGATATACATGTGCGGCGCGCGAAAATATGACTGCGTCTGATTCGTGTACAACTGCTCGGCTGAGATCGGCGCATGGCTGGTGAATTCCATCGGCTTCCCCTGCGACCAATGCACAAAATCCGTCGATTCGGACCGCGCCACCGTGCGTATTTCGTTGATGAATTTCCTGTAATACAACACATATCGCTGCTCCGACTCCGACCAGAACGAAACATTCTGTGAGTCAAAGACATACCCACCATCCCGGAATACCGCATCGCTTTGCCACCGCCGCCAATGCACACCATCGGCCGAAACAAACGCGTGCAGTCCGCTGGTTGCCACGCCGGCCAGCGCCTTGTACCTCTCCTCCGGCGGCACACCTGGCCTTGTATCAATAAACGGCGAAAAATTATGCGAAAACGGCGGTTCTCCCGCCCCAATGACATTGTTGTTGCGTTTCCCCATCACCATGAACAAACCCAATTCCGGCTTGGTCCAGTGAATCCCATCCTTACTCTCGGCATAGCAGGTCACTTCGCCGATGTTGCCATCCGGCCCCGCCTCAGGCTCGCCACGATAGTAGAGCTGATAGCCGTTGGCGCCATGCAGAATGGTCGGATACGCGGCGAATTTTCCCTCCCAGGGCAGATCAAAACGCAACGCCACCCCGCCGGGCATTGGCTCATGCAGTACAAGCTGCGTTCCATTCGATGATTCAATCAGGTGTCGGTCAAGGAACAATTCCCGTCTTGAGCCAATGTTCATGTCTCTCATTGTGTGATTTAATTCGGAATCGTAAACCAGTCTTCCTGGGGGTTTTTCATCATTCCCCTCAGGTCGATCATGGATGCATGGCCGTCGGCGAAAAGGGTGTTCGGGCCAATGGCCCGGCCGCCATTGTGTCGGAACATCGTCCAGTAATAGTTGGCGTAGGATGAACTTCCCGGCGTAGGATCGAACCCTTGAAGCTGATAGGCGCCGAGGCTGATCGTGAAGAACGCCATGTAGCCATCCCATACAAGCATTTTGTCTGCCGGTTGTTTGACTCTAGCCGCGTCGAGCATTCCACGATTTGAAACAAAAGCGGCATCATCCGGCACCGACCATGGCAGCCGCCGTCCGGGGTTGGCAAACCCGATCACCGGCACCATGTAGTCGAACAGGTAGAGCGTTGTTCCCCAATCGCCATACTCCGCGGGCGACGGCATGTAAAAGCTCGCATCATTCAATGGATACGGGCGGTCGTCGCTCGGACAGTGAAATACCGGCATCGTGATGCCCGTCGTCTTCAGCAGCAACCCGAACATCGTATACCCCTGCCCTCCGCCATCCAGAACCGGATTGAGCGGATAATTTCCCCAACGCTGAAAAAGCGGCGGCAACTTGCCCTTGTTCTGTGCCGAATAGCTTTGAATAGACAGGCCTATCTGCCGCAGATTGGACAGGCATTGCACGCTCTTGGCCGCCTCCCGCGCCTTGTTGAGCGCGGGAAGCAGGATGGCAATCAATGTGGCTATGATTCCTATGACGACAAGCAACTCAACCAGTGTAAACGCTTTTTTGTGTGACATATGCGCTCCAATCAAGGCTTGGCCATGCGAATATCGCCTTCCAACAGCAGTTCAGGGTGATGTCCGTAATGCTCACCATCAATCACCGCTCCACCGGTTTCACCGCCAATGATGTAAAGTCTGCCTTTTTCAACCACCGCCGCCGCCCGATTGTTGTTCAGCGGCAGGGGGGTCGATGCCCCAAACTCGCCACTCTTGATGTCATAGACAAACACATCGCTGAAATATTCATGTGGAGTGGGATAATGTTTGCTCGCGTGCCCATAGGCAACGCGCACGCTCCCATCTGGATTGAGTACCTTCGGATATTGATAACCACCGATGAGCAAAATGTACCGGCAGTCAAAAACTACCGGCCCGGCCGAAAAATTCCCGCTCGACACAGGCAGATCCGCCAGGCGCGTCCATTCATTTTTTGCCGTGTCGTACACCCAATTGTCCACGATGGAACAATACGATCCCGTGGAGTTGTCATTGCCACTGCCGCCGCCGATGACATAGATGTTCCCATCCACGGCGGTCGTTGAAAAACTCCATCGTGGCGTGCCCGGACATGGTGGAAGCTGTTGCCAGCCAGCCGACAAGTCGGCGGTGTCCAGCACCATCAGCCGCGAACCGACCCGCTCCACATCGCCCAACGGACCCGCCTGGGTGTAAAATCCATTGCCATCATATTGTGAACCACCCACGACGTAGATTTTGGAACCGATGGAGACAATGCCGGCGCTGCAGATCGGCCATGGCAAATCAGGCAGCTTCTCCCACTGCCATTGTCCATTGGTGATGGATAGGCGATACCCATCCTTGTACGTCAGGGGGTTTTCATAACTGAATCCCCCCCAGCAGTAAAACCCGCCGGGGGCGACCACGCCAAACAGTTCCTGTCGCGCGGCGCCCGGAAAGTCCGGCAGCGTTTCCCACTTCCCGGCCGGATCGTCCAGCTTCAATCCCCATGCTTTTTTGAGAAATCCACGTGGATATTTGTCCAGCTTGCCGGGAACATCTTTTTGACCCTGACAAAATCCACCCACCGTCAGCAGATATCCATCCAGAATGCCGGCCGTGCTGTCCTGAAACCCCTGCGGCAAGTCCGGGCCGCAGCTCCATGAAATGGCGATCTTGTTCGACGGCGCGGTACTCGGCTGGGCCTTGGATACGGTTGAAATCGCCAATACCATTGCAACAGCCAGTATGGAACACATTTTATATTTCATCCGCACCAATCCACGCTTTAACATTTGATGTCGATATGTCCGCAATACAAAGAATAGCCCCTCTCCCGATCACCAGGAGAGGGGCATCGTCTTCATCTCTTATCGTCGCCGCCGACTACCAAGCAGACCCATACAGGTCAGGCCAATGAGGCCCACACTTGCAGGCTCCGGAACCGCGTCAACCAGATATTGCGGATTCGTCCCGCCGCCCGATCCGAAGATCATGTAACGCAGGTCGCTAACGCTGTCATGAATGGTGTCAGGCGTCGAAAGCCCCTGCGTTCCGTTGACGCTAAAGTTGTAAGTGTCAGTGGACAAATCGACATCGAGCGTCCATTTTTGCCATGTATCGAGCGCAAATGTGGCATTCGATGCCGAGTATCCTGATCCGTTGTAGTAGTACACCGAACCACCGGAGATGGCCGACAGAATGATGCCATAGCCGCTTAACGCATCGTCGCGGAGCAGGACTTGCGCCCCATGACTGGCGAAATTGGCGGATCGAATATAGAGCATGAATTCAGAATGCAGTGTCCCGCTGGTTTGCTTGCCGAAATCCGCGAAAGAGGCGGCCGGGCGGGTAATCTGCAAATACTTGTTTCCCTCATACGCGGGAGGCGTCGTATTCGATTCAACCATCGGGCTTCCACTCTTCGACCAGGTACCGATCTGCGCCACCGGCGGGCTCCCATCGGTACCGCCCTCAAAATTGTCCTGGAACAACGTGGTGCTAACCCCGTCGGTCACGATGACCGCTTGTGTGGCCGAAGCCGACACACCCACCACCGCCAGACCCAAAACGATATTCGCTATCGCTTTCATACCAAACCTCCAAAAAAGAAAATGAAAAAAGAAATAAACGCAAAAGTAATTACACCGACTCCGCGCTGTCCTCCATCTTCCGCAAGGAATCCCGCGTGGATTGCGGCAAATCCGTGAAACCGGAACGCGCATCCTTCAAATTGGCGTGTAACCGCCGTAAATCCGCGGCCACATCGCGGCGTGGCCGCAGGTGATGCCGCATCCAGTACGAGGCCGCCTTGGCATCCCGGCGCTCAATCGCCCTCATGATCCGATGGTGGTCCAACAGCGTGTGAGCGGAGCGATGTAGTGGCGTTAGCTTTTGAGGATTACTCCAGTTGTGCCCGACCAACTGGCTCATCAGGTGCATCGAGGAAACAATCCGCATCAACCGTCGATTCCCGGCCGCTTTCATAATAAGCAGATGAAACTGCGCATCGGCCAGGGTGGTTCGCTCGACAATCTCCGCCGCCAAGGCTTTGCCGCGACTTCGCCGCCATTCCAAGGCTTCCTCTCGCAACAGACCGCACAATCGCTTCAATTCCGCCAACTGTTCCGCGTTCATTCGCCGTGCCGCCTTGGCCGCTGCGTATGATTCCAGCAACCGACGCATCTCGTATAGCTCAATCAACTCCCGCGCCGTCGGCACCCGCACAAAAATCCCCACCCGCGGCACCTGCTGGACAATCCCCTCGTTCTCCAGCCGAATCAGTGCCTCCCGCACCGGCGTCCGGCTGATCCCCATTTCCGTCGCCACCTCCGAATCAGACACCCTTGATCCCGCCTGCAATCGGCCTGTAACCAACTGGTTGCGGATGAAGGCGTATGCCTTGGACGATCTGTTTGATAATGCAATTGCCATAGCCGACTTGCCGTTGATATATTCTTAATATGTTATAATATATCACTGTATTTGCCGAATGCAAGACAAAAATTGATTGGATGAAATCCTTCGAAAAATCAGGATTTATTCTGCCGTCCGGGTTGGTAGATTCATCACGCACTGACCACTTGCGCCACCGGCAGATGCCGGACCAGTTGATCCACCAATGTCACCATGCGGTCCAGTTCGATCGGATCGAACGGCCGGGCGGAAAAATCGAGCAATAAGACATCTTTATGAAGCAACAACCCCAAATCGGGTGGCAACAATCCCCGAATGGGCGAAGTCGCAAGCGCCTTGGCCCCGGCGGCCGAGGTGGCGTACACACCAAATCGGTTCGGCGTGCTCAGGGCGGGGAAATGCCGCAACGACAGGGGATCGATCAAGCCGGATGTTTTAACCGGCGGCCTCAGGGCGGTGTCAGGCCAGTTCATCGGCAATTGGCACATCAGAAGATGTCGAAGTGTTGTTGAACCCTCGGCCGGAGTAATTTGCATCAACCATGTCCGCCGTCGGTGATAGGCACGGGTGATGTGGATACGCTGCCGAAGCAGAAGCGGCATCAATGCCAAAGGCTGGTCGGCCGGCGGACGCACCGGTTGATATCCCGACTCGCGCGCCCACAGGCCAAGTTTTGTCTGATCGCGCAAGACCGTCCATCGGCGCACCAGCACCACAAATACATAGGTCGACGCGAACAGGATCAACCCCATCGCCGGCAGGAAATACCATATCGCCAGCAATGGGGGGGCAGGATGGATCATCGCCTTGATTTTATCGGACGACCCGTGCGGACAACATACTACGGCAATCTGGATTTTCTTTCGGGTGATGACCGATAGCGGGAGGGTATGCCCGACTATGCCTGGATCGTGGAGCGGATGAAACAACAGCATGACATCCGCATCCGCCGTTGGCGGCGGAACATGAGCGGCTGCGCCTGGAGTGTCTATTATCACGATGGCCGACAGATCAACTGGATCGAATCACCCTTCCCCAAAACCCCCATCAGCCTGTCGATCTTCCTGCACGAGGTGGGGCATCACGCCATCGGCTTCAATCGCTATCGGACACGTTGTCAGGAGGAATATCACGCCTGGCAATGGGCCATCGAGCGGATGATGCAACTGGGGATACAGCCTGATGCGAAGGTGATGAGACGGTTTGAATTGTCGATGCGCTATGCCGTCGGCAAGGCTCTTCGTCGGGGCATCCGGTCATTGCCAAGTCCGCTGGAACAATTCATCCCACAGGCGGCGTAACGGCTGGCTTGAAATCCAGCAACAATCAGCAATGCTCTCCCGGCTCGGCATCCCTTTGGCTGAATCCGGTCACGCGATAACCGGCCGTCGACACCACATCCGCAAGCTGGCCCAGTGTGACCGCCCCCTTGTGGAACAAAACCGATGCCTGCCCGCTGTTAAAATCAACCTCGACTTCATGAACGCCGGGCACTTTTTCCAGCGATTTCTGGATGGATTGTTCGCATCGATGACAGTGCATCCCCTCTATGCGAATCAACGCCAACTGGTCCTGACCGACATCATGCGGCATGTTGAATCTCCTGCGGGATTATACCCTAAGACTTCCAGTATGGCCCGGCAAGAGGCATTATATACCTAGGCCGATACAAGCAACAATTTGATAATACACGCAGGAAAGGAAGTACCAAACAATGGCCAAAATGATCGTGGTAACCGGGGCGGCGGGATTTATCGGGCGCAACATCGCGGCCGCGTTAAATGCGCGCGGTGTTGAGGATCTGCTCCTGGTGGACCGGCTGGGAACCGATGAAAAATGGAAAAATCTCATCGGCCTGCGTTATGAAGACCTGCTTGATCCGGATCAATACATTCAACGTCTCCGCGACGGGCGCGCGCCAGATACGGCCGGGATCATTCACCTGGGCGCGTGCAGCGCCACCACCGAGCGCGACGCGGATTTCCTGCTGCGCAACAACTATCAGTACACCCGTGAACTGTGCGAATGGTCGCTGCGGAATAACGCCCGGTTTATTTACGCCTCCAGTGCCGCAACCTACGGCGATGGCCGTCACGGCTACAGTGACGACGACCAGAACACCCTGAAATTGCGCCCGTTAAACATGTACGGCTATTCCAAGCACATGTTTGATCTCTGGGCGATGAAAAACACCCTGTTCGACCGAATCGTGGGGCTGAAATATTTCAATGTCTATGGGCCGTATGAGGACCACAAACAGGATATGCGGTCGGTGGTGCACAAATCCTATGAACAGATTTTGCGACAGGGAGAGGTGCAGCTCTTCAAGTCCTATCGTCCCGAATATGCGGATGGACAGCAGAAACGCGATTTTATTTACGTCAAGGATGCGGTGAACGTCACGCTCCATTTTCTCGACCACCGCGCCCAGGGTGGCTTGTTCAATTGCGGCACGGGCCAGGCCCGCACATGGGACGATCTGGCCAAAGCCGTATTCGCCGCCATGGGACGCCCGGCCAACATCCGCATGATCGACATGCCCGAAACTTTGCGCGAAAAATACCAGTATTTCACACAGGCGGATGTGCGAAAACTCAGGCAAGCGGGATATGAAGCCCCCTTTACATCATTGGAAGATGGGGTGGGCGATTATGTGAAAAATTATCTTCAGATTGGGGAATGATCGGCGATTTACGTTCGTGCCGGCGGGGTGACATGCGCCAAATCGGGTGCGGTGGATTGGGCGCCCGCCTTGCGTAGCGTCTGGTCGTCAAAACTGGTCGTCAGGCCCAGGGTTTGACACCCCGCGGCCACGGCGGCCTGAAGTCCATTGACCGCATCCTCGATCACCAGGCAATCGGCCGGTGAGAGTTTCAACCGCTCGGCCGCCAGCAGAAAGATGTCCGGGTGGGGCTTTTTGCGGGCGATTTCAGAACCGGTCACCACCGCGTCAAATTCCGACGCCGGCAGTTGGATCTGTTGCAGATTGCCAACCAGCTTGGGGCGGTCCGCGCTGGTGGCGACCGCGAGCCGCAGGCCGTTCGATCTTGCTCCGGAGACAAATTCGCGCACCCCCGGCAGCGGATCCAGACGCCCCTTGATGATCTGCAAATACAGGTCATACGTTCGCGTCTTGTCGGCGGGCATGTTCAGCTTGACGCCATATTTTTCGGCCACGCCCCCCAGATAACGATCCTCCCCCGCGCCGACAAAAGGGATAAAATCCGCCGGCCGGACCTTCTGGCCATGCTCTTCCAAAAACATCCGGCAGGCCGCCTCGCAGATAAACGGTTCGGAGTCACACAACACCCCATCCATGTCGAAAATGATTCCAAGTAATGGCATGGCGGGAGAGTATATCCATGCGGGGACGCATTCCAACACGAGCCATTGATGCTCGCCACTCTCGCGGCAGGGGGTTATTCGCCTTATAATGCCCCTCGATGGCCCGCAAGAACCAAACGCCGCCGAAGAATTTTGAAGAGGCACAGGCCGAGCTGGAAACGATCGTCACCGAGATCGAAAACAGCCAGATCGGCTTGGAAGAAAGCCTGCAAAAATATGAACGCGGCACGTTCCTGATCCAATATTGCCAAAACGTGCTCAAAAAAGCCGAGCAGCAGATCGAACTGCTCTCCAAATCCCCCGAAGGGGGCCTGCAAGCCGATCCAATGCCCGATGAATCATCCGATTCATCCGACGCATAAGTGTGTGTGTTTAATGAGGTTAACTCCCGTGTCCCAGGCTGAAGATTCCCGCGACGCACTTGGCATCCTGCAACAGGACAGCCGGTTATTGGCCGACTATTTCAAGCAAATTCTTTCGCGATATCCCGATGCCCCCCCGCGATTGATGGAGTCGATCGAATATAGCCTGATGGCCGGCGGCAAGCGCCTTCGGCCGGCGCTGGTGTTGGAGTGTTGCCGCGCGTGCGGGGGAGATCGTCAAGCCCTGACCTCGGCCTTGGCCTCGGCGGCGGCGATGGAGTTGATCCACACCTTTTCGCTGGTTCACGACGACCTGCCCGCGATGGACAACGACGACCTGCGCCGCGGCCGGCCCACCAATCATAAGGTCTTTGGCGACGCCATGGCGATTTTGGCCGGCGATGCCATGACGACAATGGCATTTCAGGTTCTCGCCACCGATACGGCCGCTCCCGTGGCCGCGGCTCTGGTTCGGGAATTGTCCTCCGCCAGCGGCCCCGAAGGAATGATCGGCGGCCAGGTGTTGGACATGGAAGGTGAAAACATCTCCCTCTCGCTCGAACAGCTTCAACGCCTGCACCGCATGAAGACCGGCGCCCTGCTCAAGGCCTCCTGTCGAATGGGCGCGATCGCGGCCGGCGCCAACGAAAAACAACTCTCCGCCGTCACCGATTATGGCCGACATCTGGGTCTGGCGTTTCAGATCGTTGACGATGTTCTGGATGTCACATCCACGCCCGAACAAATGGGCAAAGCCACCGGAAAAGACGCCGCCAAGGGCAAAAACACCTACCCCGTCCTATTGGGCCTCGACCCCAGCAAACGCGAGGCGGCCATCCAATTACAGGCCGGCATTCAGGCACTCGCGCCGCTCGGCCCCGCGGCCGATGGGTTGCGATCACTGGCGCGATTCGTCGTTGAACGTGAAAATTGATCGTTTCATCCGCATTTATCGTTGCGGCACATTCTGATCAGCAGGTAGATACGGAGTTGATTATGAATCAACACGCGGCATCACAACGCATCCAGCAGTTTGAGGATCAGGGGTATGTCATTTTGAAGGATGTGGTGGATTTACAGACCGTCTCCGCCGTTCGTCAGGAATTGTCTGCCATCGTGGATCAGATCGCGTTGGGTTTGCGCGCGATGGATCATGTGCAGGAATTGTATGAATCCGAGCCATTTGAGACCCGATTGATCAAATTGTTCAGCTTCGCGCCACAACTCTCCCCCACGCAGTTGCGAACCAATCTGCATCGGCCGGGAATGTTCGGTTTGTTCTTTCATCCGCGCGTGCTTGATCTGGCCGAAGTGATTCTGGGGCCGGAGATTCGGCTCTATCCCAATTACACCGTTCGTCCCAAGCTGCCCGAGGATGAGAAGACGCTGGTCCTTTGGCATCAGGATGCCGGATACACCGCCGACAACTGGGCGGGAAAGGATCACGAAGCATCAAAACAACTCAGTGCGGCCGATCTGCGCATGGTCAACGTCTGGTCCCCATTGGTGAAGGCAACGGCCGAAAACGGCTGCATGCAATTCATCCCCGGCACACACAAGCTGGGCGTCGTGCCGCACGTTGAACGCAAACATTATCTTGAAATCGCCGAATCGATCTTAAAACCGCGCCTGAAGGATGCGGTGGACATCGAGTTGAATCCGGGCGATGTGGTCCTCTTCAGCAACCTGCTCTTCCACAGCGGCCAACCCAACCGCAGCAAAATGATCCGCTGGAGCTGCGACTGGCGATATCAGGATGCCACCCAGCCGACGCTCCGTAAGCATCAAGGGCATCTGGCCCGAAGCGCTGTCCATCCGGACAAGGTGGTGCAAGATGCATCACAATGGGCCGCGCTGAAATTTTCGTGAGCGACGGTTCACATTCCAAGGTGACAATTCCACCCGATGATTTTACATTGTCAGCCCGTGGGAGTGACTTTGGAACAAAGGAACCAACCGCTTGCAAATTCGGCTTAAACCCATCGGCTGTTGGCTTGGCCTGACGTTTGTCATGGTGGTGCTGCTGGCATCCCCCATGCGGACGATGGCCGCGACGGCCGATGCGGCACAATCGACCGCCGAGGTGACGGCCGACATCAGTCTGCTCTGGTCGATTCCCTTTGTCTGTCTGCTGGCGTGCATCGCGCTGATGCCCTTTGTCGCCAAGCACTGGTGGGAACATCATTATCCCAAGGTGGCGATCGCGCTGGCGGCCATATCGGCGGCCTATTACTGGCTGCTCGTGCGCGATCCCTGGCCCTGGCTGCACGAGATGCAGGAATATGTCAGTTTCATCCTGCTGCTGGGGGCGTTGTACATCGTCAGCGGGGGGATCGTGATTCAGGTTGGCCGCAAGGCCACGCCGATGGCCAATTGCATTTTGTTGCTGATCGGAGCGGTCATCGCCAACATCTTCGGCACCACCGGCGCGGCCATGCTCCTGATCCGCCCTTACCTGCGGATGAATCGCGGGCACATCAAGCCGTATCACATCATCTTTTTCATCTTCATCGTCGCCAACGTCGGCGGGGCGGTGACACCCATCGGCGATCCGCCGTTGTTTCTGGGGTATTTGTATGGTGTGCCCTTCTGGTGGGTGTTGGAACATTGCCTCTGGATATGGGTTTTCGCGGTGGTGGCGCTGCTGGTGATTTTCTTCATCATCGACACGCTGGATCACGGCAAAGCCGAACGCCATCACCCCGGCGACCCCGGGCCGACGGTGCGGATCACCGGCATTCAGAATTTCCTCTTTGTCGGGCTGATCATTTTCGGCGTGTTTCAGACCGGAATTTTCGACACCATTCATCGCATCCATGAGGAGGGGTGGAGCTTGGCGCTGGCGGGGAACCTGATTTTCAGCCGCGAAATTTTAATGGCGCTGGCGGCGGTGGGATCGCGACTTTTCACGGCCGCCAAAATCTATCTTCACAACGAATTCAATTACGGCCCCATCCGCGAGGTGGCGATCTTATTCATCGGGATTTTTTCCACGATGGTGCCGGCGCTGCAATGGCTGGGCGTTCATGCCAACCAGATGCCGCTCAAGACGCCGGGACAGTATTATTTCCTCTCCGGATCATTGTCATCGGTCCTGGACAACGCTCCGACCTATCTGACATTTTTACAGGTCAAACTCTCGCAGATCGACCGTCAACAGGTGCAAATGGCCCGCGAGGAATTGACCGCGATGGCCGCGCGGCAATCCACCGAAATTCGCGATGACTTGCCGCGGGATGTCCGCAATGCCCTGTCGGCGATGGTGCGTTATCACCCACAGGATGTGCTGAAAAACAGCGTCAGCCTCAACGAGTTGCAGATCGGTTTTTTAATCGGCGACCAGCGGCTGAATTTGTATCTTGTGGCGGTCTCGATGGGCGCGGTCTTTTTCGGAGCCTGCACCTACATCGGCAACGGGCCGAACTTCATGGTCAAATCGATTGCCGAGTCGGCCGGCATACAGACACCCGGATTCATACGATACGTTCTGGTTTACACGCTGCCGATTTTGATACCGCTATATGTTGTGGTATGGCTGATATTTTTCCTGTAGGTGGTGCTGTTGGTGCGAGATAGGCGCAAAAAAACAGCGGCGTGGGGGAGGGCATCCCAGGCCGCTGCGGAGGGGAGAGTGAGATTCGTTACGAGTCTTGTTCCATCGCTTGTTTCATCTTTATCGCTCTGCCCTGAATATATTGCACAAACCGTACCCAAGCCAAGTAAAAGATAAAAATTATCCTTTACTTGATGAACTAATTTTATTCATAGGTGCTTGTCCTGTCAAGGTTTTTGATTATTTTCAACAAGGGAAATTATCAGATCAATGGCTCGGAAGCCGGCCCATGGCAGGGTGACAAATTTGCCAGAGTGGCAAGTGCTAAAAGCCCCGGCTGTCGAAATGGCAGTCGCAACCACCGGGCGCACCGGCATGGCGTGTCATAAGTCATTTTGTATCCATAAGTTAAAGTTCTCAAATAAATGCTGATCAATGGCACATGCTTTGCGTAAGCAACACAACTGGCTTGGGTCAGATGATGGCTCTTGTCGGCGGGTTTTTTACATAAAGTCAGTTAGGAGCTAGATATGGCAAAGATCATTGGAATCGACCTTGGAACAACCAACAGTGTAGTGGCGGTCATGGAAGGGGATCAGCCCAAGGTGCTGATCAACTCATCCGGCAATCGTTTGACGCCGTCGGTGGTGGCATTTACGGAAAAGGGTGAACGGCTGGTTGGCCAGACGGCCAAGCACCAGCAGGTGACCAACCCGAAGAATACGGTTTTCTCAATCAAGCGCTTCATGGGACGGCGCCATTCGGAAGTCGCCCAGGAAGAGAAGATGGTTCCCTATGAAGTGATCGGCGGGGCGGATGAGTACGTCAAGGTGAAGGCGCGCGGCAAGGAATACACGCCCGAGCAGGTGTCGGCGTTCATCCTGCAGGACCTGAAAAAGACCGCCGAGGATTATCTGGGCGAAAAAGTGACCGATGCGGTGATCACCGTGCCGGCCTATTTCAATGATGCCCAGCGCAAGGCGACCAAGGACGCCGGCGAGATCGCCGGGCTGAAGGTGCTGCGCGTGCTGCCCGAACCGACGGCGGCGGCGCTAGCGTATGGCCTTGATCGAAAGAAGAACGAAAAAATCTGCGTCTTCGACCTTGGCGGCGGCACGTTTGACGTCTCCGTGCTGGATGTGGGCGAAGGTGTGTTTGAAGTGTTATCGATCAATGGCGACACACACCTGGGCGGCGACGACTTTGACGAGGAGTTGATCAACTACCTGGCGGAGGAATTCCGCAAGCAGGAAGGGATCGACCTGCGCAAAGACCCGATGGCATTGCAACGGCTCAAAGAGGCGGCCGAGAAGTCGAAGATTGAGCTGTCGAGCGCGATGGAATCGACGGTGAATCTGCCCTTCATCACCGCCGACCAGAACGGGCCAAAGCACCTGCAAATGACGCTCACACGGGCGAAGTTTGAGCAGTTGATCGGGCCGCTGGTTGAGAAATGCCGCAAGCCGCTGCAGCAAGCGATGAAGGATGCCAAGCTGGACTTCAACCAGATCAACGAAGTGGTGTTGGTGGGCGGTTCAACCCGCGTGCCGATGGTGCAGAAGCTGGTGAAGGACCTCTTTGGCGGCAAGGAACCCAACAAGAGCGTCAACCCGGACGAAGTGGTGGCGATCGGGGCGGCCATTCAGGGCGCGATCGCGACCGGCGATGTGAAGGACATCCTGGTGCTGGATGCGACGCCGTTGAGTTTGGGCGTCGAGACGCTGGGCGGTGTGATGACCGTGCTGATCGCGCGGAACACGACGATCCCGACCAGCAAGAAGGAGGTCTTTTCGACCGCCGCCGACAACCAGAGCGCGGTGACGATCAACGTGTTGCAAGGTGAGCGCGAGTTTGCCCGCGACAACCGGCTGCTGGGGACGTTTAACCTGGAAGGCATTCCCGCGTCGCCGCGTGGTGTGCCGCAGATCGAGGTGACGTTCAACGTGGACGTGAACGGCATTTTGACGGTTTCGGCCAAGGACCTGGGCACGAGCAAGGAGAACAAGATCACCGTGCAGAACGCCGGCGGGTTGAACAAGGACGAGATCGAGAAGATGAAGCAGGATGCCGAGCAGCACGCGGCCGAGGACAAGAAGCGCCGCGAGGTGATCGACCTGAAAAACCGCGGCGAACAACTGGCGTACGAGACCGAAAAATCCCTGCGTGAGCATGGGGAAAAGGTGTCGGGCGACATTCGCGGCAACATCGAGAGCGCGTTGAACAACCTCAAGGATGCGCTCAAGAGCGATGATGGCGACCGCATTCGCAAAGCATCGGAGAATCTCGTCCAGGCATCGCACAAGCTGGGCGAGGAAGTTTACAAGTCCGCCGCTGGCGCTGCCGCACAAGCCGGCGGCACACCGCCTCCGGACGGTCGTAGCGCCGATGCCGCGGGTGAAGCCGGCGGCGACGGTGTCAAGAAGGATGAGGATGTGATCGACGCCGAATTCGAGGTCAAGGACCAGAAGTAACGGTGGATATTGATCGAAGGTGATGGCGGGTGGGAAGTCGGAGCGTTGTTTTCCGATCTCCCGCCCGTCTTTTTTGTATAATGAATGGGTCGTCAGGCCAGAGGAGACCCTTGAGCGGATTGCATGAGTCATTGAAATTGCAGCAGACACCCCGCATGAAGCAGGCGACGCTGCTGTTAGCGCTGACCGGCTGGATGGATGGCGGGATGGTCTCCAGCGGAACCATCAAGCACCTGATGGATGGCAGAACGCTGACGAGGGTTGGGCGGATCGAGCCGGGCGGGTTTTATATTGATAATTTTCCCGGCCCGATGGAGGTCGCGGCGCTCTTTCGGCCGCATGTGAAATATGAGAATGGGATGGTGACATCGTTTGAGTCGGCGAGCAATGAATTTTATGCCGACCCGGCCGAGAACATGGCGTTTTTTTTGGGCAAGGAGCCGAACCTGAACTGGCCGCGATTTGGCGATTGCCTGTTTGAGGTCTGTTTGCGGCTGGGGGTCAAACGGATCATTTTCATGGGGAGTTTCGGCGGGACGGTTCCGCACACGCGCGAGCCGAGGATGTATGGTTCGGTGTCCGGTTCCGATCTGTTGCCGCTGTTGAAACAGCATGACCTGAAACCCAGTGATTATGAAGGGCCGGGGAGTTTTGCCACCTATCTGCTGATCGAAGCGCCCAAGCATGAGATCGAGATGTTGAGCATCTCCGTGGAGATTCCGGGATATCTTGAGGGGTTGAATCCACTGAGTATCGAGGCGGTGGCGCGTCGGCTGGCGCGGATTCTGGATGTGTCGGTCAACGTGGACAAGCTCCGCAAGGCGAGCAATTCATGGGAGCAGCAGGTGACCGAGGCCGTGCAGAAGGATGACAACCTTGCCGCGACGGTTCGCAAGCTGGAAGAGAAGTATGACAATGAGTTGATCGGGGTGAAGGTGGAGGATGAGGAAGATGATGACGATGACGATGACGATGAGGATGAGGATTGATGCGCCATATCGTCGATGCCCACGCTACGGAATTTAATCCACATCGAGTGTTAAAAATGTTTTTTTGCGATAGCCGGAGCCGATGTTGATGGCTTGAAGATGGCCGATGTGGGATTGGGCGGGGAAGTGGCTGTGGCCGCAGAAGACGTGGGAGATTTGTGGGAATTGCAGAAGGAGTCGGCCGATTTTTTCGCTGCCGAGATAGGCCTTGGCGAAATCCCACTGGGCGGAGTGGGGCGGGGGTAGAAGCTGAGCAAAGGGGAGGTGGTGGATGGCGGCGATGATCCGGCGGGGGGATTGGCTCAGGGTCTTCAGTTGGCTCGAGAGTTGATCGAGCAGTCGATCCAGAAATTCCTCATCGGTTTGGTGGAGTTTGACGAATTGGCCGTCGTTCCAGCGGGCGATGATGTCGGCCGCGTGGGGGGAGATGTCGGTGTGGTGTTCCAGCAGGTGTTGATGTTGGGGGAGACGTTCGGCAGCGCCGGGGGAGACTTTGGCGGCGTAAAATCGGCGGGGGATTTGCAGATTTTCCTGTGCGAATGAATAGTCGTACCAGCCGATGGAGCCGACGATGGCGAGATGGTCGGCCGTGAAGGGTTCATCCTGCAGCCAGTGCCACCCAAGTTGGCGGATTCGGGAGGGGAGTTCCTGGGTTAAAAGCTGATGGCTGTTGTCGCGGCGGGTCCAGAGTTCATGGTTGCCGGCGACGAAGAGTTTTGGGCCGTGAAATTGAAAGAGGGAGAGGCAACGTTCCAGATCATCCCCGTCGGCGGAGGCGGTGTCGCCAATGACCAGCAGCACATCGCCGCCGGCTTGATTCATCTGGCCGATCAAATCCTCGGCCAGTGGGCGGGAGCGGGGGTGGTTGTAGTGCAGGTCGGCGGTGATCAACAGGCGCATGGTCAATTGCCCCGTGATTCATTCCATGCCATGAGGAGCAGTCGTTGCGCGCGAATGACCGCCCATGCGGTTTGGCGGGCTTTCATTTGCATGACGGTGATGGGTCGGCCGTGAAGATCCTCCTGGTAATGGAAAAATTCCGCGGTGTTCAGATGATTTTCAGAGCCGGTCGCTTGCCGGGCGGCATGTCCGATCAACGGCAGGGCATCGTAACTGAGCAATGAGACTTCCAATGTCGCCCGCCACAGGTCTTTGGTTTGGATCGGATCGGGAAGATCGAGCGCCGTGACGAACAATGGCCAGTATTCCCTGCGCAATTCAAGAAATTCGCCCCGTCCCTCATCGACCATGCGATATTCCATCTCGGCGTGAACATTGGGGGCGTGGCGGCGATCTTTGAAATAGGATTGGCTTTTGTAATCCACCGTGGCGTGCTGGGGCTGGGTGTTGTCTTCCAGATAATGCGCCAGATACCCCGCCCAGCGTATGGCATGGTCTTCATCGCCATCGAATGCCGGTTGAAGTTTCCCATCCCGGAAACATTCCACCAGTTTCTGATAGCATTGTTGCACGCGAAAAGGGAGCATCCCGGCTTCCTTCCAATGGGGGTCGGCCGGGTCGGGGGGGATGTCATTTAATGAGGGTTTGCCGGAGAGATCATCGCGATAGCCAAGGCGTCGCCCTGCCGACCATAACAATTCCAAGTCCACGAAATGGAGTTTTCGTTCGGGGATGCCAAAGGATTCGACCAGTTTGTTTCGCGGATCGCGGGTGGCGCGGGCGTCCGGTTCGGTGGCCCAATGGAGCAGCCCTTCGTAGCCGCGAGCCGATTCGCCCACGGTTTGGTGCAGGAAGAATTGTTCCTCGCCGGCCATGTCCAATAATCCGGGGGTCACATGACGCAACCATTGGCCAAAGGCATCGGGTGTGGAAGGATCGGCGAGCAGCCGCTCCACTGCGATGCGGGTGAGCTGGATGTGTTCCTTGTTGGACCATCCAAAGCAGGTGATGCAACTCCAGGTCATCACCAGCAACACCAGCCGCGGCATGATCCAACGGAGATGGGTCATGATTGTGATCCTATGTGAAGGCCAGATCGGTCATTCGGTGAGTTGTCAGGGAGGTGATGTGCAATTCATGCATTGGTGCGCGGGCATCCCACGGCCGCCAGAGGATCAATTTTTGGCGGTCGGCCGACATGCCCACCACGCGGTCGGCCGCGCCGCCGATCCAGCGCAACGCCTTGTGGCCGCTGGAAAATTGAGTCGTCAGGCCATCATCCACCCCGTGGCAGATCACTGGGCCATCTTCCATCGCCAAAAGCAGTCGGACACCGCCCAGCCAGGGGAGCGTGCCGGCGGCCGACAGGCGGCCAAATTGCAGGTTGGCCCCTGATTCGAGCATTTGGGGGCCATGACGACGCAACACTTGTCCATCCTGTTGGATGATCAGGAGTTCATCCCCATGTGCCGCCAGCGCCATCACCGTCGCGGTGGTGGGGATGGCAAGCCGTTCGACATCACCCGTTCGGCTAATGCGAAAGATCTCGCGCTCGGAACAGAAGATCGTCGATTGGTCGTTTAAGGGGTGCAACAGTCGAGGTTGGATACTCTGTGAGCCGCCGGCCAATTGTTGAAGCTGATCGGCGGACAGTCGCAGCCGTGGCGACTGGGGTTGATTCAGACTCCATGCCACGATGCCCACCTCCGCGTGCGATGCCCAGATTTCATCACCCCAGAGGATCGCCTGATTAAAACCGCGGTCGGTCGGTTCGTTGCCGGCCGAATAGGCGATGGCCTCGGTGGGGCGTTCGGGATCGACCGCCAGCACGCCGGTTCGCGTGCCGGCCAACAACGACCGGCCACCTTCGATGGTGGCCCCCTGGACGCTGCGCAGGGTTTGGGGCAATTGAATCATGTCGACGTATGGTGGCTCCTGGGGGTTTTCCCGCCGGGGTTGAATGCGCACCAGCACGTTGCCCGACACCGCCCAGAGGCGTGAGTGTCGGGCTTGTTCGGCGGATGACATCAACAGTGTGTCGAGCATGGCGGATTGGTCGGCCGGGTTGATTTGCCGCATCAACGCGCCGGTCGGAAGGTTGGGGGTGGCCGCGCGCAGTTGTTCAAATTCCTGCAACAATCGGGCGGTGTGTTGCAGATGTTCGACCTGGCCGGCGGCCCGTTGTTCGGCCAGTTGTCGCTGGGCCTGTTCCATCAGCAATTGGCGATAGCTGGGACTGTCCAGTTCCACCTCAAAAGGGGGGAGCAATTCCAGCCCGCAGGAGAAGGCCACCGCCTCGGCGACCTGCCGAAGGGCGGTCGCCATCGATTTGTGATTTTCCTCACTCAGGCAGGTTTGCACGGTGCGGTTGACGGCGGCGCGATCGGCCGCTGCGGTGATGGCCGGGGAGAAATGGGTGATGACGGTGGCGATGTTCAAGGCGGATTGGCGTTCGAGAAACGCCTCGCGGAGCATTTTTTGTTCGGTGGGGCTGGCCAGCACGCGCAGGCCGCAGGAGAAGTTGCAAACGAGCCGGTGGCCGTCGCTGGTCACCAGTTCATCAATCGTCCACCGCAGCCGCAGGGGCTGTGCGCGAAACTCGATGCGCTCGCCGGTACGAACTGCCAGCTCATCCTCGCGTAATGACATCCATCACCCTTTCCACTCCGTCACGGCCGCTTCATTGGGTTGCCAATGAGGCCGGCGGTTGTTCGAGCGGCGGCTGGTCGTGGCCGCCGTTCCCCGTCGGTATATTAAAAAACGCAATGGCCAGAATACCGTAGACACCCAGCAACAGCACGCCCTCGAACCAGTTGGTTTGCCCATCCACCCCCAGCACCACGACAATCCCCACGCACAGCAGCACCGCGACCACCTCCATAGGGGAAAAAATCAGGTCCATCGGTTCGCCCGGCTGCCAACCCAGGTTCACCATCAGGGTGCTGAGCAGGACCAGAATCGGCACGGCGAAGAGTGCGATTTGGAGGCTGCTCTGGTTGGTGATCGTCAGAGCGGTGTCCATGTCGTTGCGGCGGGCGAGGAGAATGGCCGTGGAATGTTCGGCGGCGTTGCCGATGATCGCCAATAAAATCACGCCGACGAAAATTTCATTCCATCCCAACTGGTGGGCCATTTGTTCGGCCGAACCAACCAGCAGTTCGGCGACGATGCCGATGCCGGCCGATGCCAGCAGGAGCATTCCAACGGATCGGCCGACCGACCAGTGGCCGTGAATTTCAGAGACGCCCGCGTGGTCTTCGGGGTTTTCGGCCGGCCTTCGCGAGAAGATGTGGGCGTGGGTTTTGAGCGTGAACAGCAACCCCAACGCATAGACGATCAGCAGCAGGATGCTGGTCCAGAGGGAGACGCTGTGTTCATGGACGATCAGTTGGGAGTCGTTCATCTGCTTGGCGGTGAAATGAAAAATCGCGGGGAAGAGCATCCCGGCGACCGCCAGCATGAGCAGGCCGGCGCTGGTTTCGCCGGATAAGCGGTTGAACGTCTGTTTTTCGCGTTTCCATCCACCCACCAGCATTGAGGCACCGGCCACCAGCAGCAGATTGCCCAGGATCGAGCCGGTCAACGAGGCTTTGACAATGCCGTTGAGGCCTTTGGTCAGCGCGATGATCGCGATGATCAGTTCGGCCGCGTTGCCGAAGGTGGCGTTGAGCAGGCCGCCCCAGGTGGGGCCGGTGCGCTCGGAAAGGTGTTCGGTGGCGACGCCCATCAGCCCCGCGAGCGGGATGACGCCGATCCCCGCCAGCGCGAAGGTGGCCATCGGCTCCCATTCGTGTTGACGCAACAGGAAATGACAGACGAACGCCAGTGGAATCGCCAGGTAGGTTCCAAATTTCAGATAACGCATCGGTTGGGATTGTCGGGGCGGTTTCGGCGGCCGTCAATGCGCGTCATTTAAGTTGCAAAATTGCCATTGCCGCCGCGATGCGCACCGAAGGGGAGGAATCGGCCAATAATTTTCGCAGCATCTCCTGGGAGTCGCTGCGGCCGATGGCGCCAAGGGCCAGCGCGGCTAGCGCGCGCTGTCGGGGGTCGGAACTGTCGGCATCGTGGGCCGCGATGGCATACCCTTCATCCGAACCCAGCATTCCCATTGCACGGGCGGCGATCAGCTTCACTTCCTCGTATTCGCTGGTCAGCGAGGCCCGCACATGCTGAATCACCCGCCGGTCGCGCGGCTCGGCCAGCGCCAGCAGCGCGATCATCTGATCGTCCGGATATCCGCTGACCGTCGCCGCCACCAGATGTTGCAAACCCCGTTCATCACCCAGCCGCCACATCGCCTCGGCCACCTGCAAACGGACGACCGGCTGGATGTCGGTCTGCATTTGGCGGAGGATTTTCAGGGCGCTTTGCTCACCCAGCATCCCCAGCACCATCACCGTGTCGCCGCGCACATAATCATCCGGACTGATGGCAAATTGTTCCAGTTCATGGCTGCGGCTGGTGTCGCCAAGGCGATGCAGCGCGAATAAGGTCGCGATGCGCACATGGGGATCGGCATCATCCGTCATTTTCAGCAGTAGGGGATAGGCTTCCTTGATCCGCAGCACGCCGGCGGCCATCGCGGCCGATTTTCGCACCAGCGGGTGGCCATCGGAGAGCGATTTAAGGATGATCGACTTGCCTTCATCCGGCAGGGCTTTTTGGATCGCCTCAATGGCCTGGGATCGCAAAATCGGATCGGAGACCGTGGCCTCCGTTTGCAGCTCGTTTCGTGCCGATTCGCGAAGGGCAAGATTCAATGGCTGGCGTTTTTCCGGCGGCGGGGCGGGGGGACGTTCCGCATCCCGCGCCCATTTGTCGCGCGGCGGCTCGGATGGGCGCGATGGACCTCGACACCCCATCATCGGCAATATCGCCAATGTCCCCGTCAGCAGTCCTTGCGCCAGTCGATTGCCCATTTGCATGTCCTTGTCGTCTATCGTCGGTTGGCCGTCGCCGTGGTTTTTCGACGTTGAGAAGGCTTGGCGGCCGGTAGTTTTTTCTCCACGATGTCCACGGCCTCGGCTATCCAGTTTGATCCGCGTCGGATCAACCGCCAGGTGGCGATTTTCCATGCGCCCACCTTGGAGAGTTTCACCCGTTTGCCGCCGATCACGAGCTTGGGATTGACTGCCCGCCCGCCGGTCTCCTGCACACGCAGGATGAATCCCTTGCCATCATCGGCCCGCTTGAAGGCGAGCGTCTCCAGTTCGGCGGGTTCAAGCGACAAGATCGAGCCGCTCTTGCGCCATTTTCCCGGATGGGCCGGGGCGTTTTGCACCACCAGTGGTTCTTCCAGTTCCCGCGCCAAGTCCACCAGTCGTTGGCCGCCGCCGGTGAAGAGGAACTTAAACCGCAGTTCGCCGCAGTCCACCGCGGGTCTCCAGGGTGTCTGGTCCGGGCCGGCGGGCACATCGTTGGCATACCGCGACGCACGCACCACCGTCGCCCGCAATGCCCCATCCTTGCAGTCAAAGCCGTACAGCCCGTCGCTGGCGAATCCAAACGACTCACCGTCAACGCCGGCGGTTTCGATCCATCGTCCGCCCGGAACCTCGCCCAGCGGCCCGCGTTCCACCACCGTGCCCGCCATTTTGAACCGCGCTTGGTCCCCCGCGGGCATCACCAGCTTCAGCCGCGCGCTGCGATCATTCCACAAGACCCGCGCGGACACATCCACCGCATCCCGGCCGGCATAAACCATGAAGGTCAGTTCCAGCCATGAATTGCCACCCTCCATCCGCACCCAAAGCGCCGACCGCAAAGGTCCGCTCTCCAGTATTTGCGTCCGTGTCACTTTCCATTCATGTCGGACCTGCGACAAATCCACCGATTCTTTTTCCTCCCTCATCCCACCCCAGCTTCCCCACGGGTCTTCCACGGTGATCGCCCGCAGCAGCTCCTTGCCGAACAGGCTGTTTCCACCGCGCAGAATCCGCACGCCCGCATCGCCCGCCTTCGCCTGCACACCGTACAGCCCGTTGGAGATTTCACCCTCGGTTCCTTTGGTGGGGTTGCTGATCTGGGGAATGGTTGCCCCTTCCACCCATCCCATGTCCAGCACATTCCATCCCATCGCCGGAATCGAGACCGGCACCACCACCCGTTTTCGCCACGGCACTTCTGTTGTCGAATAGCTCTCCTGGGCGATCACCTGGAGCGGCAGGGCTTTGCCCGTTGTGCCCCGCACCTGCATCGGCAATTCATTGGGGCGATTCAGATATTGCCATGCCGGCCGATAGTCGATGCCATTTTCCAGTTCCACATACCCTTCATACGGTCGCGGATGGGGGTTCCACACCACCACCGGCACGGTCGAGGGCATGTCACCAACCGGTTTGGGTACGCGCGTATCCAGTTGCGCCCCCAGCGCCGTCAGCGCCTTGAGTTCCACAGACTGGCTCTGATGCTGCACCTGACCCATCCATGCGATCTGCTCATCATACGCCCGTTCGATGCTGGAACCGGGGAGGATGTCATGGAAGGAGTTGAACAGCACCCCATCCCACGCGTTCTCCAGGTCAAAATGGGGGGCGAGAGATGACAGATTGACGGCCGCCGCGGTGCGTTCGGCACGACGCAGCAGATTTTCGCCACGACGATAGGCGAACTTGAACTTCGCCACCGAGGCATAGCATCCCCGCAGCACAAAGTTGAGTTCGCCATGATGGACAGGGAGAAAACTCGCATTTTCCTTGGCGATTTCCTGCCGGATCGACGCAAACAGGCGATGCAGGCCGGAGTGGACGACCTTCACCTGCGGGTGTGCTTTTGCCCAGGCGTCGATGTCGCGCAATTGCAGCCGGGATGGGCCACCACCATGGTTGCCCAGGCCGTAAAACGCACCGACGTTGTGCAGGTTTCCCTGTTGGGCATCCGCCAACAGTTGATCCAGCCGATCGTTGATTTCGGTACGATCACTCCCATACCAACCGACCGCCGGCCGATAGGCCAAGATGCGCGACCCGCCCGGTCCTTCCCACCAGAACGCCGGCGATGGAATCGGAACTATCGCCTGGTGAGGGCGGGTAAATGCAAGCGATTCGATCCCCGCAGCCGCATAAATTTCCGGCAGGCCCGCGCTGTGGCCGAAGGAATCGGCCGTCCACGCCACCTTTGATCGCCGGCCAAACCGCGATTCAAAGTATCGCTGGCCGTGGTTCAACTGCCGGGCGAATGTCTCGGTGTCGGGCAGATTGGTATCCGGCTGGATCACCGTTCCGCCCACGACATCCCATCGGCCGGCCTTGACCTGCTTCTTGATCCGGGCAAAGGTGCGCGGGTCATTTTCCTCGATGAAACGATAAATCGCCGATTCCCCTCGTATGAACGTCATCTGCGGAAACTCATCCATCATGTCCAGAACCGTCCGACAGGTGACCAGCCCCTCGGTCAATCCCTCCTGCCAGTTCCACAGCCAAACCGGGTCCAGATGTGCATTGCCAATCAGATGAAACGTAAACGACTGCATAATCAAAACCTCAATCAATTAAATCATTCACAACAGGCCTGAATCGCTCCGTAGGGTGGGCCTTGGCCCAATGCCGTCCGGTATTTTCTCGCCGCATTTTACAGAATCTTGCGCTTGCGCAATCGAGTTTGACTTGGCATATTGTCAGTCCAGTGAAGAAGGATGTCAAAGTTGAACTTGAGCCCTCCGGACGTGTGGGGCGGATGATCGACACCGCCCTG
>JADLBV010000130.1 GCA_020847545.1 Phycisphaerales bacterium | reverse complement strand
TTTAATCAGGGGTTCAGAGGCGAGCTGCTCGGTGGGTCGGTAAAAGCGTTTCGATCTTCAATCTTTGCTTTCCCGTCTTTCGTGGCGTCGTTCTGTCGTCCTTTCGATCTCCAACCGTCCTATCGAGGTGGCGGAGTATAGAACCATTTTTCGTCGCGTCAAGGGCTGATACTCAAATTTTTATCAACCCTGTTTTTTCGTCGGTTGATTCAACCGCTTCGACAACCGCGCCCTGACTATTACGTCTGGCAACCGTCGTCGTTCACGCAACGCCCAAGACAATACGGCATCCTCAATCACCATGCAAGGGGTGTAATGAATTATTCTCCAAATTGTAATTTTCATCCGGTAAAACCAATGAAAAAAACTTGTCACAGCCTGTCACCATCGAAAACGACCTCATCCGTAAACAGGCCTGAACTCAAAATGGCGTATCGTATGTTCGGTGCGGTGGATTGTTGGAAGTTAAGTCAAGGAAAATCCAAGATTTAAGGTGATTGCCAATCAAACGGATGGGCACGCTCTAACCCCGCCATGCCCAAAGTGTCTTATTTTTCGGAATGAAAAATCTTTGCAACTATCCCATTCGTAATGGATATAATAGGGTGAACGCGGCCGGCTTATTCACCGCACAAGGGTGGATTGGCTGGATAGCGGCGGCCGGATACATCGGACTGTGTGTTCTGGTATACGGCCTGAAATAGCGATACCCGATGGAAGGCTCGCGTGGGTGCTTGCCTTCCATCGATCAGGATTCCTACCCTCCCCTGATGCCCCGGACGTCTTCCCCGCGTCCGGGGCACTTTTTTTGCCCCAAACGCTACACATCCGATTCAACACCATAACGGCATCACGGCAACAAACCCTTGGCCATGATCGCCGCGTTGACCGACCGCAGCGCCAAGCACATCGCCGCGTCGCGCAGCGGGATTTTTCGTTCCGACGCCATTGCCTTGACCTGCGCATACCGGCTCATCATCCGTTGTTGCAGGCGGGTGTTGACCTCTTCCTCGGCCATCTGTTCCTGCTGGGTTTCCTGCGTGAATTCCAGATAGGAAACAAACACGCCGCCGGCATTGCACAAGATATCCGGGATGACCAGTACACCCCGTTGATTGAGAATATGATCCGCCTCGGGCGATGTGGGTGAATTGGCCCCTTCGGCGATGATTTTGGCGTTGATCCGAGCGGCGTTGTCGGCGGTGATCTGATTGGCCGCCGCGGCCGGGATCAACACATCGCAACTCAATTCCAACATCGCCTTGGGATCAATCGCCTTGGCGCCGGCAAATCCAACCACCGTGTTCTTATTCCGCACATGTTCGTTCAATTGTCCAACATTCAATCCTTCGGGATGATGAATCGCGCCGTTGATGTCGCTGATCGCGATAACCTTCACGCCCAACAAGTCCAGCGCCACCACGGTGGCCGCCCCGACATTGCCAAACCCCTGCACCACGGCCGTTGCCTTGCGCGTGTCGATGCCATGGTCCTTGAGCGCCGCCGCCACACACCCCACCACGCCGCGGCCGGTGGCCTCACGGCGTCCTGGAATGCCCCCCACCACCACCGGTTTGCCGGTGACATAACATCCCTGCGTCGTCGCCATCCCCTCGGAATAGCTGATTGCATCCTTCAGATACCCCATGTCCATCTCATTGGTCCCCATGTCAGGCGCGGGGACATAAATCTGCGGGCCGATGTGCCGCCTGCCGCTGCGGGCGAAGCTGCGAATCAGCGTCTCCTTGTTGAAATGGCTCATCGTTCGCGGATCGGCCACGATGCCGCTCTTGCCGCCGCCGAACGGCACGCCAATCAACGCGCATTTCCAAGTCATTTCCATCGCCAGCCCGGTGACATCATCCAGCGTCACACCCGGCGTCATGCGGATGCCCCCCTTGGCCGGCCCCAGCGCATCGTTGTGGCGAACGATGAACGCCTTGTACAGATGGACCTTCCCATCGTCCATCTGCGGCCCCATCGTCAATTCGATCCGCTCCTTGGGGAGTTGGATTTTCTCCAAAATCGCCTTGTCGATCTCACCATCAAGCAGTTTCGCCGCATGGGCAAAATTCGTCTGCGCATTGCTCAGAATCGTTCCCGCCGCCATGACAAAAACTCCATCTGCCCGATTTTGATCGGGCGTTACAACCGCACCTTCAAGACCGCTTTTCGCACCGTCGACGGCTGGCCCGCGGCCACGCCGGGCATGTGCGCATCCTCGGGCAAAAAGATGCAGAAATTTCCCGCTCGCACATCCAAAAAGCTTCCCGCATTCCCCTCGCACAACAAATAATCATCCGCCTCGTCATACAACTTGCTGACCTTCATCTCACCCAGTGGCGCCCATCCCATGCGCTCGGTCCCCTGGATGACATATTGAATATCGGCATAAAGACGATGCGCCTCCCATTTGCCCTGTTCGGCCGGCTTGGTCTGGGATGTGCTGAGGATCAAAAACAAATCCTTCCCGTCGATCTCATGCTTCCCATCGGCCAGTTTCGACAGGTCCATCGTCCGCAGATATTCCAGTCCCTGCGCCAACCGATGGTGCATCCCGACATACACTTTTGCGTTCCTGAGTTGATCGATAACCATGTTGCTCCAATTCCTTGCAAATGTTCAAAATGACTTATAACTTGTGTACAATTCCATTGCTGGCCCGTCAATCGTGTAAATGGGCGCAACGACTCCTCAAACTTAAACACACTGTATGGCACAGCATAAAATTCTGATTATCGGGGTTGGCTCCATCGGCGAACGTCACACACGCTGTTTTCAATCCACCAATCGCGCTCAGATTCGCATCTGCGAACCCAACGAGACTTTGCGAAAGACCATCGCCGAGCGCTACCACCTTCAGCATGTTTATGCCTCGCTGGATGAGGCGCTGGTTGATCCCCCCACCGCCGCCGTCGTCGCCACCCCGGCACAGACGCACATTGCCATCAGCCAACGACTGGCCGAACAGGGTATTCATCTCCTGATTGAAAAGCCCCTCAGCACCAGCATTGAAGGAACCGAAACACTGATCCAAACCGTCAAAAAACAAAAGCTCACCGCCGCCGTCGCGTATGTTCATCGCGCCAACCCCGCATTGGCGGCATTGCGGCAACTGGTTCAATCCGGCCGATTTGGAAAACCCGTGGAAGCCACCTTCATCACTGGCCAGCATTTCCCCACCTATCGCCCCGCCTACCGCGAAATCTACTACACCCGTCACGAAACCGGCGGCGGCGCCATTCAAGACGCCCTCACCCATATCCTCAACGCCGGCGAATGGATATTAGGCCCCCTGGACCGCCTGATGGGTGATGCGCAACACCTTGCCTTGCCTGGGGTTACAGTTGAGGACTCGGTTCATGTGATCGCCCGCCACGGCCCGGTCATGGCCGCCTACACCCTCAATCAGCATCAGGCCCCCAACGAACTGGTCTTTACGATCATGTGCGAACAGGGAACCGTGCGGTTTGAATACCCCACCCGCGTGCGCTGGATGACCAACCCCGCCACCCAACAATGGCAACAGCAGGAATATGAATCCCTGGAACGCGACACCGTCTTTACCAATCAGGCCAACGCCTTCATCGACGCCATCGAGGGAAAATCCCCGCCGTTGTGTACTTTGGAAGAGGGCTTGCACACGCTGAAATTGAATCTGGCGCTGCTCAAAGAGGTGCAGTCACCACCCTGGACCGTGATTTGATATTCCATTCACTTGGCGCGCACGCCATATACCCCTAATCTCTGGTAATCATGAGCATTCTCGTCAATAAAAACACCAAAGTGATCTGTCAGGGCATCACCGGCTCGGCCGGTGCGTTTCATACCAAGCAATGCCTCGATTACGGCACCAAAATGGTCGGCGGCGTCACCCCCGGCAAAGGTGGGCGAAACGATCCCAACGGCCTGCCGATCTTTGATACCGTTGCACAGGCCGTCCGGACCACCGGCGCTGATGCCACGATGATTTTCGTCCCGCCACCCTTCGCGGCCGAGGCGATCATGGAGGCCGCCGACGCCGGCATCGCCACCATCGTCGCCATCACCGAAGGGATTCCCGTTCTGGACATGGTGAAGGTCAATGCGTTTCTCAAGGACCGACCCAATTCCGTCCTGATCGGCCCCAACTGCCCCGGCGTCATCACCCCCGGCGAATGCAAGATCGGCATCATGCCCGGCTACATCCACACACCGGCCCGCAAAGCCAAAACCAAAAAGAAAGTCGGCATCATCAGCCGATCCGGCACGCTAACCTACGAGGCCGTCTGGCAATGCTCCACCCGCGACATCGGCCAAACCACCTGCGTCGGCATCGGCGGCGATCCGATCAAAGGGCTGAACTTTATCGAATTGCTGGGAATGTTTAACAAGGACCGCGCCACCGATGGAATCATCATGATCGGTGAGATCGGCGGGTCTGATGAAGAAGCGGCCGCCCGTTATGTGCAGGAAAACGTAAAAAAACCGGTCGTCGCCTTCATCGCCGGCCGAACCGCCCCACCCGGACGACGAATGGGCCACGCCGGCGCCATCATCTCCGGCGGCGAAGGGTCGGCCGAATCCAAAATCGCGGCATTGCGTCAGGCGGGAATCACCGTCGCCGAATCCCCCGCAACGATTGGTGAGGCGATGGCCGAAGCACTGGGCATCGCCGAAGAAGTCGCGGCGTAAGCTGTTATCGGCCACCCACCGTCAACGGAACCGGAACCGGCTGGGGCACGGGCTTGTAGGTTGGTTCCACCGCCAGTTGTAATGGTCGGCGCGGGCCTTTGGGAAGGCCATCCTCATCGACGATCCGCTGGATCGCCATGATCCCCTCGATCAGTGTCTCCGGCCTTGGCGGGCATCCCGGAACATACACATCCACCGGCATGAATTGGTCAATCCCCTGAATCGTCGCATAGGCGTCAAACACCCCTCCGGTGCTGGCGCAAGCCCCCATCGAAATCACCCATTTGGGCTCGGTCATCTGCTGATAAATGTGCTGCAACACCGGCATCATTTTGGTTGTCACCCGGCCGGCCACGATCATCAAATCGGATTGTCGCGGGCTGAACCGCATCGCCTCGGCCCCGAATCGCGCCAGGTCAAACCGGCTGGAGGCCGTGGCCATCAGCTCGATGCCGCAACAGGCGGTGGCGAAGGGCATCGGCCACAATGACGACCGCCGTGACCAGTTGACGATCTTCTTGAGCTGCGTTGTCAGCAGGTTGTCAGGTAGAAGCTGCGTATCCATGATCGGAATTATAGGGGAACGAATCGACGACGGCCAACGGTCCGCAAATTAAATGTGCCCCCGCTGATGGCGTTTGCCCCGGCCCCGTTTTTTAGGGACTCGATGGGCCGTTTTCATCGGTTTGTGCTTGTGTTTGCCGGGACGGTGGGGTTGTTCATCGACGCTGTGGCCGTGCGTGCCACGAATCAATTCGGCAACGGCCAAATCCAGTTCACGGCGGGGAAGATCGACCTTTACCACCAGCACGCGGGCCTGATCGCCGATGCCGATGCGCCGGCCGGTCCGCCGACCACGCACCAAACCTGCCCGCTCATCAACTTCCCAATAATCGTCCATCAGGTCTTCGTAGCGGATCAGCCCGTCAATCAGATATTCCTGCAACTGGATGAAGATGCCGAACTTGGTGATGCCGGTGACGACGCCGTGAAATTCATCGCCGATGCGATTTTGCAGCAGCTCCAGAATTTTCACCCGCCGAAGCTCGTTTTCCGCCTCATCCGCCCGGCGCTCGGTGACGGACAGATGCTTGCCCAGCTCAACCAATTGCTCAAATGGCACAACCTGATCCAATTGCAATTTGCGTTTGCGCGAATGAGGCGATTTTTCCCGCCGGGCCTGCAGATAGGAATCGAGCAGCCGATGGATCGTCAAATCCGCATACCGTCGGATCGGCGAGGTAAAATGGCCGTAAAATTCGCTGGCCAGCGCGTAATGCCCAACGGATTGGGGGGAGTATTCCGCCCGCGAAAGCGATTTAAGCACCGCCAGGTTCACCGCGAACGATTCGGGTTTTCCCTTCACAGAGGCGAGCAGTTGTTGCAACGCCTTGCGGTCGATGATTTTGGGAAGCCGATACCCCGCCACCTGTACGAATGCGCGCAGCCGTTCGGATGATTCGATTGGCGGCTCGGCATGCGCCCGATGCAGGAACGGCACATCCAACCCATCCAGCAGCCGCGCCACCGCCTCGTTGGCCTCCACCATGAACATCTCGATGATCGTGTGCGTGTACGATTCATCCTCCGGCACCGCGCCGATGACCTTTCCCTCCTCATTCAGCACCAGATCGATCTCAGGCAGCCCCAGCACCAGTTGGCCGGCGGCGTGTCGGCGCTTTTGAATTCGCTTGGCCAGCGCATCCATGTCCCGCAGCAGTTGCACGACGGCCGGGTCATAATCCGCCAGCCGTCGCGCCCCTTCGGGATGGGGAATGACCGCCACATTGTCCAGAATCGCCTGTGCCTCGCGATAGCGCAGCCGTTTGGCGGATCGGATGATCGTGTTGGCGAATTTGGCGGCCACCGGCTTGGCATGATCGTCCAGTTCGATGAAGGCCGACTTGCAAAGCCTCGGCACACCCTCCTGCAACGAACAAACCCCGTTGGACAAAATCTCCGGCAGCATCGGAATAACGTGGCCTGGAAAATAGGCGCTGTTGCCCCGCTTGTTCGCCTCCTGATCCAGCGCCGAACCTTCGGGCACAAAAAATGCCACATCCGCGATATGCACGCCCAGTTGCCAGTGGCCGTTTTCCAGTTGCCGCAGCGAAATGGCGTCGTCGTAATCCTTGGCATCATCCGGGTCGATGGTGCAGATCAGATCATCGGTCAAATCCAGCCGGCCGGCCTGCTGGTCCTTGAGCGTGGCGTTGAATCGATCCAGCGCCGCGCGGGCCTCGGTACGAACCTCGCCCGGAAATTCGCCCGGCATGTTGTACTGCACGATGATCGAACGCAGATCGACATCCTTCTCGCCCGCCTGCCCCAACACATCGGTGATGACCCCCTGCGCCCGCTTGCCATCCTCCGGCCAGATCGTCAGTTCAACGACCACCTTCGTCCCCGGCTTGATGTGCCGGGAGGCGGCGTCGGGGGTCAAAATCGGATCGGTGAAATCATTTCCATCCGGCAGGACCATCCACAGGTTGTGTTGACGTTCCAGCGAGCCGACGAAGCGATTGTTGACTCTCTGGATGACCTCGGTGATCCGCCCCTCATAACGCATCCGCCCGTCACGCCGGTCGCTGCCGGTGATCTGGGCGCGCACGATATCATCGGACATCGCGCCGGCGTTGTACCCTTCGGGGATGAACAAATCCTCATGCCCCGGCGGATCGGTTGGGATGACAAACCCAAACCCCCGCCGGTTGTGCCGATAGGAGCCGACGACCATCCCCCGCGTCAGTGTCGGTTGATTGTTCGTGACGGGTTTGGAGGCTTTGGCGGGCTTGGGAGGCGGCGGCAACTCTATGTTGCGTCCCCGCCCCACCACCACCTTCCCCTGCTCCTCAAGGTTGCGCAATGCCTCCTTGAAGGCGGGGTATTCTTCTTCACGATGTGCGTTCAATTCCCGCGCCAACGCCCGTGACTTGACGGGTCGATACGCGGGATTCTTCAGATGATTCAAAATTCGAGTGTGCAGACTTTCTGCCATAAATAGACTATCGCCCTCCGGCGATGGCGGGAACGATCGAGATTTCATCCCCTTCCTTCACCGGCGTTTGCAGGTTTTTCAGGAAACGGATGTCCTCGTCGTTCAGATAGACATTCACGAAACGATTCAGTTGGTCAGGCCCCTTGAACAGCCGCGTTTCGATGCCGGCCGCCTTGGTTTTCAAATTGTTCAATACCTCGCCCACGCTGACGCCGGGCGACTCCACCACATCCGACCCGCCGGTATAACTTCGCAGCGGTGAGGGAATTCGTACTTTAATGCTCATGTTGCTCCTTCAATACTTCTTCTATGACGACTGATTATAGCACCGCCGCCAGCCGATCCGAAACTTCCGGCGACACTTCCTGCTCCATCCACTGATCGAAATCCGTGATTTTCGGTTCGATCACCCGTCGGACGGGCAGTTCATTCACCACCGCCTCCTGGGTCTTGAGGCCATTGCCGGTGATGCTGATGACAATCGACTCATCGCGAGGGATTCGACCCTGTTCGATCAATTTGATCGCCGCCGCCAGCGTTGTGCCGCCGGCCGGCTCGGTCCAGATGCCTTCGGTTTTGGCCAGCAACTTGATCGCATCGACGATCTGCCGATCGGTGGCGCTTTCACCCCACCCGCCCGACTGTGTGACCACCTGATAGGCGTACAGCCCATCGGCCGGGTTGCCGATGGCGATGGATTTGGCCATCGTCCGGGGTTTTTGCGGTTCGATGTTGTCCGTGCCGCTCTGGATCGCCTTCACCACCGGATTGCAGCCGGCCGCCTGCGCTGAATAAATTTTTGGCTGGTTGTCTTCAACCAAACCCAATTCGATCAATTCCCGATACGCCTTGTACACCTTGGGCAAAATCGTCCCACCCGCAGTTGGGATGATCGTATGTTGCGGCAGCTTCCATCCCAACTGCTCGGCGATTTCAAAGCCGTGCGTCTTGGCCCCTTCGGTGTAATAGGGCCGCAGATTCACATTCACAATCGCCCACCCATATTTATCCGCGATCTGCGTGCAAAGCCGGTTGACCTCATCATAATTGCCGGCGATCCGCACCACCTGCGGCCCAAAGACCAGCGACCCCAATACCTTTCCCTGTTCCAGATCGTGCGGAATCATCACAAAACAGCGCAACCCCGCCTCGGCCGCGTGGGCGGCGGTGGAATTGGCGAGGTTTCCCGTGCTGGCACATCCAACCGTTTCAAAACCAAACTCTACCGCCTTGGTGATGGCCACCGACACCACCCGTTCCTTATAGGAATAGGTGGGATAGTTGCACGAATCATCCTTGATCCAAAGCTGCGAAACGCCCAGTTCCCGCCCCAGTCGATGCGCGCGTTTGAGGGGTGTGAACCCGGAATGAAACCCGGTCTTCGGTTCACCCTCAATCGGCAGCAAATCCTTGTAACGCCACAAACTGTTCGGCCCGGACTCAATGGATTGGCGTGTCACCCGCCCCTTCATGGCCTGATAATCGTACTCAACTTCATACGGCCCAAAGCAGGCCTCGCAGACATGAACTGGACTGACCGGCACGCGATGGCCGCACTCTTTGCACTTCAAACCCAAAACGTAACTCATAATTTCCTTCCGACGCCGCGGGCAACATCGCCCGCACGCCCAAACAAAAAAAGCCGCTTCATATAAGAAGAGGCCTCGGGCGGACACCTTGTCTCGTCGGTCAGCGTCTTCTTATCTTCCCTGTCGTTTTTTTCCAACAGGCGGGATTTAGCACCAAGTTCAACGACCATTTCGGCAGCCAACCGGTTGCTGTGGCGTCTTCGGGCCCGAGTCCCTCGACCACTCTGGATAAGTTGAGAATCATGTTATGTAATTATGACAGGAAGTCAAGCATTTACTGAATATTGCCGGATTTAGTCTATTGTTGGCCGGCCAGTTGCAGTTGCACCTGCATCTCGCCGGCGGCGGTCTTTCGGCGGGTTTGGATCCCCTGTAGCACGCCGGATTGAACATCGTAGGCGGTCTGGGTGATCTCGGACGGCCCTTGTTCGACAAAGATGGCGCTCTGCCCCTGAATGCCCGTGAAGGTGGTGCGGAATCGGGTGATGGGGTCTTTGTCGATCAACTGGTTTTCATTGAGTTGTTGCAGCGCCTCCGGCGGAACCCACAACCCCGCCAGCATGGCCGACCCGAAGCAACGGTCAACGGTCGATTCCTGCGGCGGAAGTCCATTGCCGATATCAGACCGAGTCATCATGCGGGCCTGGGCGCATCCATGCGAGACCTGCCCGATGGAAAAGCTCACGGCCATGGCATAACCAGGCAACGCGCCACCCTGAAGTATGGCCGTGTAACCACCTTGATAATCAATCTGGCGGACCTTGGAGACCCAACGCGGCATGCGCATCTGTGCCCAGGGGATGTCCACCTGTCGGATGGAGACAAACCGTGAATGGGAAATGTATGAGCTGCCCCTGCCCGGCGTGATGGTGTTGTTTTTATCCAGCGTATTGACGTTGCCACCGGTTTCGGAACTGCTGGATGAGAGGAGCAAGCCGGTCTTCAGATCATAAATTCGACTGGTGTATCCCGCCTCCGAGACACTGACCATGCTGATGGCGTCGTAGTTACGGTCGTTGAGGGTGTATTGGATGCGGTTGACCCGTTCGTTGCGGTCGGCATGGGGTTCCATGTTGGCCAGCCGGGCGGGGTTGATCCAGTACATCCCCAGTTGATCGGCGTTGCCGGTCAATGCGGCGACGCTGGTGGCGCTGCAGGTGTTGTTGTTCAGGTCGATGATCTGAAAACTGCGCGCATCGGCCGCGACCAGTTCCGGATCGACCGTGACGACGTTGATCTGCGCATACCCGACGCCGCCGGAGTTTTTCATGTCATCCTGGCGGTAATGCTTGCCGGTCTGCGGGTCCACAAGGTTCCCCTTGTCATCCGGCACCACCTGCGAATTGACCCCCTGCACAACTGATGACCCTTCAAAATAGGTCAGCCGAACGCCGGGCCGAAGAAAGTCGGGAAAATCACCCGCCTGCTCCTGATTCTGGTCCGGCTCATCTTCATTATTATTGCCGAAGATATTGGATGTCCCCTTGCGAACCGGCTCGGGGGTGGGTTGTTCGGCCCATGCCCAACCGCTGATGGCAAAAATCAAGAACGCACCGATTGCCTTGCAAACACCCGACCGTGAAATGGGAATCATTTTGCCGCTCCAAAGAACTGTGAAGCAATTTTATGCAAGGCGACAAGGGATGGCAATCGGATTATTGGCGTTCCGGGCGACCCTATAAACGACACTCCAATCGCAGGCGTTACCAACGTCATTGCCCTCACCAACCGCACCAACGGAAATCGGGCCAACGAAGGAGCGGCAAGTTCCCATAATATCTTCATTCCCGACTCAATATCGCGGTTTTCGAGGGATATTCACACGATTTGGCGGCGGTGATCCTCGCATTTGGTCAGGTTGTGAAATCCAAAATTTGATTTGCCCATTTGGATTTATGGCGCACACTCTGGGTGTCGATTGCCGCGAGGTTCAGTGACCGGTGCAGAGCCGGTCAAAAGAAAAACCAACCGGCAGTGGGTGACTCTTCAATCGACGGATCGAGATTGATCCCGATGCGACGATCGCCGGCAAAACCGGCAAGGGTCTTGTTCTGTCAACGTGTGGTTAAAGGACCGTTTGGTCCAAACGGTGAGGCAGTGGTGATGTTACGACAGCGCTGCCCGTCGGTAAGAAAAAAGGCTCGCAAGGCTGTCGTTTTAGGAGGTTCGGAAATGTCCGTTTCCTGGTTCAAGTTTACGGCGTCGGCGGTTGTCGCGGGCGCTTTGTGTGTCGGAGCCACCGCCAGTTCGGCCCAGGCCGGCTCGATGGTGCTCGGCGACAGCGGCTGGAAGGCATCCTGGTCGTCCGCTTTTGACGATGCCAACAACACCCATGTCACACTGACGGTTCTGGCCGAAACGTGCGATGCGGTGGTCCTCCAGAAAGTCGCTGTCTTCACTGACGGCCCCGACCAGTATGGGATGATCGTCCCCATCGAAATCAATTTCGAGCAGATCCGCGGCGACGCGGTTCAGCAGATCGTCTTCACGTCCGAGAACGTGACCAACGCCAGCGGCACCGACTGGAGCGGCTTCAAGTTCATCATTGAAGACGGCACCACCGGCACCCCGGCCGACACGCACTACAACCTGGACGAAACCTTCGGTGGCAGCGATCCGTTTGACACCTCACCCTTCTCGGTGACTGAAATCGGCTCCCCCTACGGGATGCCCCAGATCATCACCGTCGGCGACGGCACGCTGCACAACGGCGAAGTGTGGTATCCGGGCATGGCCAGCGGCGCTGGTCAGCTTGTGATCAATGCCGCTCCTTCCTGCGAAGGCGTCAAACGCTTCGTCTTCAAGGAACAGCCGATCCCCAGCGCGATCCCGCTCCCCGCGGCCGCCTGGACCGGCCTGACCGGCCTGATCGGACTTGCCCTGCCCCGCGCGGCCCGCAAGTTCCGCAAGTCAATCGCCTAATCGCTTTTGACTGACTGTAAATTCCCTCGCGAGGGCCGTTTCAACGGCCCTCGCTTTCTTTTTTGGATCAGGGCAACGCCTTCACATTGACCACAAAGGGTTCGCCATGTTGCCGCACCCATTCCGGGACGGGTGGGATGTGTTGATAGGTGCGGGTAAACCGTTCCAATTCGGGCGGGTCGATCAAAAGCCACAATGGCCGCGATGGATGAGTGGGTTGCCCCTTCAGCCACGCATGGACGGCATCGCCATCGGGTGGCACATCGAAGACGGTTCGATAATGAAGCCGGGTCATGGGGATGGGATAGCGAAATGCGGCCGCGTCCCCCACCAATGCCAGATCGTCCTTGCCGTCGAGAATGTCCACCACCTGCTGCGAGGGGATCATCAGCCGATAATCTTCCAATCCAACGGCGACCAAAACACCCCGTTGAAGATATGGGTCCAACTTCGTTTGCAGGGTGATCCAACCGATGATCGCCGCCACCACAGCCGCCCCACCCATGAGCCGATGCGCCCATTTGCCGCGCGTCATGGCCGCCAACAAACCCGCAATGGGGATGCCCAGTACAAAAAATCGGCTTTGCAGATGCGTGAAAAAGAGCCAGACAAATGCGATGCCGCCACCAAGAATCAGCAGCAGCCAAGTTGATCGATTTCGCCAACCGACAACGGCCGCAACCGCCGCCGCGAGCCACAACACGCCACCATATCGCCGGTCGATGATGATTTGATTCCACCCGGCCGACAATTTCGCCCCGATAGTTAGCTGATTGGCCGTGGCGGCATGGGCATGGTTCCATCGTTCCACCTGTTCGGGCGTAAAGTGCGACCGACCAAGCAGTTGCATCGCTTCGGGGAAAACCGGATTGCCCGTCCATGCCAAATTCCGGATCAACCAGGGTGAAAACACCACCCCGCCGGCCAGAAAGTAGATCAGATAACCGACAATCGAAGTGCGTTTCCATCGGCCGATGATTTCGACCAACAACATCGCCACGCCCAACGCCACAAAAACCATCGGCACCGCGGTCAACTTCACCCCGCTGGCCAACCCCGCCATCACACCCGCCAATGCCATGGTTCGCAGACGAAAATTGCCTGTGCGCAACTGGCGCAATCCCCAGATCACCGCCAACCCACCATACAACAGCAATCCCCCTTCGTTGTACGCAACAGGAGCCAGCAGCGTCAGCCAGGGTGTCGCCGCCACCAGCGCGCCGGCGCTGTTTTTAGCGGCCGATCCGCCCCATTCCCCGGCCGCCCCGGCCACGCCCATTACCGTGATGATCATCATCCCCAGATGTAAAAACTGGGCCGCGTACATCCCCGCCCAAGGCCCGCCGCGAAGCGTCATCGCCAGCCAATAGAGCATCTCGACGTTGAATGGAAAATAGGAAAAGACATTGTGATGCAGCGGCATCATCCGACCCGCTTCGTACCACTCTCGCGGCACCTGCAGGTGATATTCCATCACATCATACCAGTGCGGTTCATCACCCCATAAAATGCCCGGCGGCAATGTCGCCCCCAAAACCGCAATCGCCAACGCCGGCATCACCGCCACCCACAACCACCCCCACCCGGCCGGTTGATTCAGCCAAACCTTGATGCGTTGATCGATGGATTGCTCAATCGCATTGGTCTTGCCATGAACCAGACCAATCCCCCCCGCCGCCGATGCGACCGCCAGCAACGCAATGGCATGGGGACGATTAAATTCCCCCGCCAACCCGATCCCCAGCACGGCCAGACTGAAAGTCCCCAATCCCAACGCGATGCCGGTGGACCAGCGCAGCAACAGTGGTATCTCGGCTGTTTTTTCCCCAAACATCCACCGCAGGATTGCACACCCCAGCAACCCGCCGGCCAACATGATCAGCAGCGCCACCGCCCCTTCCATCAAGACCACCGCCGCGACCGCAACCCACGCCAAACCGGCGTTGATGAACAGACAAATCAGAAACACCCCCGACGCCACCACCAACGCGGCGCCACGGCTGATCCACCATGGGCTAGGTTGCGCTTGGGCCGGCGGCATCATCCTCCTGTTTTGGGGTTGACGGCGAGTCCAGATTGAACAGTTTTTCCATCGCGTGAACGTAAGTCTGTTGCAGACCATGCGGCATCTGCCCACCACGCAGACGTTGCACCGGATCGTGTAACAACTTATTGACGACCCGGCGGGCAAGGTCTTCAAAATGAGCGATCTGGCTTTCGTTCAACTCCGGCATCTTGTTCAGTGTTCGCCGAAGCTCTTCCTGTGCCATCTGATGGTGATGGGCATACAACCGCTCGATCAACGGCCCCATCTCACGGGCGCGATGCCACTGACCAAACGAGTTCACCTCCGCCTCGACAATCCGTCGGGCCGCCTCCAATGAACCATTGCGCTGGGATTGGGTCTGCCTGACCACCTGTTGCAGATCGTCGATGTTGTAGAGGTAAACGTGTTCCAGTTCACCCACCCTGGGATCGATGTCGCGCGGCATCGCGATGTCGATCATGAAGATCGGCCGATAGCGGCGAAGTTTTCGCAACGGTTCAAACAATTCGACCGAGATGATCGGTTCGGTCGCCCCGGTGGCGCAGACCACGATGTCAGCCTCCACCAGATGTTGCGCCAGTTGTTCAAATGCGGCCGATGCGCCCCCAAAACGCCGGGCCAATTCCTCGGCCTTGCGCAAATCCCGATTGCACACCAGCAATCGTCGTGGCGAAAGCTGTGCGAAATGCCGCAGAACCAGCGTCGCCATTTTGCCGGCGCCGATGCTGAGAATGGTCTTGTCCGAAAACTGCTCGAAAATCCGCCTGGCATAATCCACCGCGACACTGGCGACGCTGAGTTGGCCTTCAGCGATGGTGGTCTGCGTCATCACCTGTTTGCCAACGGCGATGGCCCGTTGAAACAACGGATGCAACACCAGCCCGGCCGACTGTTCGGAACGGGCCAGATCATACGCCTCGCGCACCTGTCCAAGGATCTGCGTCTCGCCGAGGATCATCGAATCCAGCGATGAGGCGACATTGAACAAATGCGCCACGGCCTCCACATTCGCCTTGTGATACAGGTGTGGCGAAAATTGGTCCGGATGCACCTGATGAAACCGCCCAATAAAATCAACCATCTGTTCCGGCCGGGGAAGGTCATGGGTTGGCCGTGAGATATACAATTCAACCCGGTTGCAGGTGGACAAAATGACAGCCTCAGCACCGGGGAATTTCTCGCGGATACCCCGCAGGGCGCAGCGGCGCTGGGTGGTGGAAAAGGCCAGCTTTTCGCGCACCTCCAGCGGCGCGGTCGCGTGGTTCAGTCCCATGAGCAACAGCCGCTGCATCAGCGTGTCCCTCCGGGCATGAACTGAACCGCCACCAAGGCCCCGATCATCAAAACGAAACCGAGGATGCTCAATGTCGCCGCCCGACGCCCGCGCATCCGTGGATTGATCGGCGTATGCAGCACCAGCGCGTAGATCAGCCAGACCGCAAAGGCGAGCAGCACCTTGGGTTGCGTCATCCGGTTGATTCCCAGCGATGTATATTGGCCAAGGTGAATGACCTCCGCGATGCCGGTGATCAGTCCGATGCTCAGCAGCGCGAATCCGAGTGTCACCGAGACCATCGAGATTCGTTCGAGCCGTTCAAGGCTGCCAAAATCCAGTTCCGGGCGGACGGTTTTGCGTCGAAGCCTGCGGTTGTGGATCAAATACATGGTCCCCGTCGCCCCCGCCACCGCAAACGCCACCGCCCCGCCGTATGAGCTGACGCGATGGACAATCGACCATGTGCTGTCGATGTATTCGCGCGGGCTGATCTGCCCAAAAACACCGGCCGCCACCAGCAGCAAAATCACCACCGGCATGATAAACCAGTCCAACCCACCCAACGGGCGTTGGCGTTGGACGTATTGCACAAACAGCGCCAACAACACGCCCAGCCAGATCAGCGCGTCGAAATTATCTTCCAACGGATACCAACTACCACGAATCCGGCCATGCCATACCAGCACGGCCAATGCCATCGCGATGCCAACATACGCACAGATTTTGGCCGGCAGTCGCAAACCGGGCTTGTGGCGAAAAACACGCAACAACGACAACACCCCACCGACGGCGAAAAAGATCACCGACGCCGTCAATAATCCAAGTTGTCCGGGATTAGGTGACATTCAATTCAGGATAACGGTTCTTGATCCAGCGTTCCAAAGATGTAAACCCTTGTTCGTCCAATAGTTCCATCGCCTGACCACCGGCCAGGTCACGCAAGGCATCACCACGGCGCTGGCCGGTCAGTCCATCGCACGCAAGCACTTGTGGGCGAAGGAGTTGCATCGCCTCAGCCAGTTTGATCCAGCGTTCATCGAGCAAATTCGACAACTGGTCGCGAATCGCCGCCGAAATCGCCGGGCTGGATGTGGAGACCGCCACCGTGATCGGGCCGCGTTGAAACTTCGCGGGGAGGATAAAATCACCGGCCTGATCCGTATCAGTATCCGCCCGACAAACCCATATGTTACGCATTTGGGCATCCTGAACCACCTGATCATTGACCTGGGGCGAATCCGTGACGGCAAAGGCCAAATCCATGCCATCCAAGTATTTCACATGGTAAGGCTCGGCGATTCGTTGCACTTCTGACGGCATTTGCGGGTCAATTCGCGGGGCAACGCACCGGATTTGCCTTGCATCGGAATCGAGCAATGTGCGTACTTTTCGCAACGCAACCCGCCCGCCGCCGACAATCAGGACCGACCGTCGGGACAGATCGAGCAAAATGGGGTATTGATACGGCACGAACCGGTTATCTTAGCAATATACAACGAATTTTCATGGTCCGATCACCTTGCATTGGGGGGTGGTTGACCCTATCCTTATTGGCCGTCGTTGTGGCCACGCGCGGGGCGCGACCCCATTATTGACCGGCAAGCCGGCCTGAGAAAACAGCGCTGGCGGCCAGGTGTCTGGGAGATTATTCGATGTCTGTGGTTGATGAAGCAAAGCAGCAGATCGTCAGCGAGTACAAGATTCATGACAATGATACCGGTTCGCCGGAGGTGCAGATCGCGCTGTTGACACGGCGGATCAGCGAGCTGACCGAGCATCTGAAGACGCACAAGAAGGACCATTCTTCGCGACGTGGATTGCTGAAAATGGTCGGCAAGCGCAACAATCTGCTCAAATACCTGACCAAGGAAGACCGCTCCCGCTATCAGCGGATCATCGGCCGCCTGGGTCTGCGTAAGTAAAATTGTTTTGTCGTCCCCGGCCTGTCCAGTTACCCCCTTTAAGCCCTTTGGCCTCTTGGCTTGGGCGTGGTAATCACCAGACGCGGGCGCCACAGATGCACAAAACCAGGTATTGGAATTTTGGATTTTTGATTTTCGATTGCTGAAAAAGGCCCACCACCGCCTCTTCAATCAAAAATCGCAAATCAAAAATCAAAAATGATTTTCAGTATCCGGTTTTGTCCATCTGTGGCCTATTTTCTCTACTAATCAACATCCTGTAGAGGCCAAAGAGGATTCGTGTTTATGCAAGCGATTCGAGTTGAACGCCAAATCGGCGGGCGTACTTTGTCCATTGAGACCGGCACACTGGCCAAGCTGGCGCATGGCGCCGTGACAGTTCAGTATGCCGACACCGTGGTGTTTGGAGCCGTGGTGCGGGCCAAGCCGCGCGAGGGAATCGATTTTTTCCCTCTGCAGGTGGATTACCGCGAACGCCGGGCGGCGGCCGGTAAATTCCCCGGCGGGTTCATGAAGCGCGAAGGACGCCCCACCACCAAGGAAATCCTGACCGCCCGTCTGATCGACCGCCCGTTGCGGCCATTGTTCCCCAAGGGATTCATGGACGAGGTGCAGATTCACCTCAACGTCCTGGCGGCCGACCAGCAAAACGACCCGGACATCCTGGCCGGCATCGCGGCCTCCGCATCGGTGGCCATTTCGGACATCCCCTTCATCACCCCCACCGCGCATGTTCGCGTGGGCCGGATTGATGGCCAATTTGTCATCAACCCCACGCAGGAACAGCTTGAATATTCCGAGTTTGACCTCGTGGTGGCCGGAACCAAGCATTATGTGAACATGATCGAGATCGGCGCCCGCGAGACATCCGAGGATGTGGTGGCGGACGCCATCGAATTCGGCCACAAGGTCGTCGTCGAAGTCGTCTCGATGATCGAGGAATTGCAATCCAAGGTCGGACAGGCCAAAGTCGGCGATGTCAAAGCCCCCGATCAGGCGTTCGTCGATTCGATCCGCAACCGGGTCGCCGGCAAGATTCGCGATGTCAAAGGCAAGGCCGGCAAGCAGGACCGCTCCGACGCGGTGGCGCAGATTCTTGAGGACCTCGTCGCCGAAATGGCCCCCCCCGTGACCGATCCCAACGCCTCGTATCTGTCGATCATGGCGCAGCGGGATCAAGTCCGCAAAATTCGCTCGGTCTTCGCCGAAGTGGAGGAACAGGCCACCCGCGAGGCGATTTTGTCCGGCGTACGTCCGGACGGCCGGGGGTTTGGCGACATCCGCCCCATCACCTGTCAGGTCAACGTGTTGCCGCGTGTCCACGGGTCGGCGGTTTTCAGCCGCGGCGAAACCCAGTCGATGTGCACCGTGACGCTCGGAACCAGTTCCGATGAACAGCTCGTGGACGGCCTGATCGCCGAATACAGCCAGAAATTCATGCTGCATTACAACTTCCCCAGCTACAGCGTGGGTGAAGTTCGCCCCATCCGCGGCCCCGGCCGACGTGAAATCGGCCACGGCGCGCTGGCGGAACGGTCGCTGGTGGCGGTGCTGCCATCGGTCGATCAGTTCCCCTACACCGTGCGGATCATCAGCGACATTCTGGAATCCAACGGTTCCAGCTCAATGGCCAGCTCGTGCGGCGGCTGTCTGGCGTTGATGGATGCGGGCGTGCCGATCACCAAGATGGTCGGCGGCATCTCCATCGGCCTGATCCAGGAAGGTGGCCGAAAGGAACTGCTGACCGACATCATCGGCGAGGAAGACCACTTCGGCGACATGGACTTCAAAGTCTGCGGCACGCGGGATGGGATCACCGCCATCCAGCTCGACATTAAAATCGAAGGGCTGGATTATCAGATCATCCGCCAGACACTGCACCGCGCCAAAGAGGCCCGGCTCAGGATTCTGGACATCATGGCCCAGACTCTCGACCAGCCGCGGGCGGCCATCAGCCAGTGGGCGCCGCGCCTGCTGACCGTCAAGATCGACCCGGAAAAGATCGGCAAGCTGATCGGCCCCGGCGGCAAAAACATCAAGCGCATCCAGGAAGAGACCGGCGCCCAGATCGACATCGAGGACGATGGAACCGTCTTCATCTCCTCCGTCGATGGCGCATCGGCCGAAAAGGCACGCGACATCGTCGAGGCGATGACCGCCGAAGTGAAGGTCGGCAAGATTTACACCGGCAAGGTCGTCTCCATCAAGGAATTCGGCGCCTTTGTCGAAATCGCGCCCGAAACCGACGGCCTGTGCCATGTTTCCGAACTGTCGGACAAATACGTCCAGAACGTCACCGACTTCGTCAACATTGATGATGAGGTGCAGGTCAAGGTGATCCTGATCGACGATCAGGGCCGCATCAAACTCTCCCGCAAGGCGGCGATGAAGGAACTGGGCCAAAGCGACCCCGAACCAGTCGGCGCGGGCGTGGGCGATGAAGGGGGCGAAAGCTCCGGCAATCGTCGCGAAGGTGGCGACCGTGGCGACCGCGGCGGACGCGGTGGCGGCCGAGGCGGCCATCGCGGCGGACGCGGAGATCGACGGTAAATCCCACCGATCCCATTTTGCGTAGCAACCCATTCCCTCTTTCGGACACCCGAAAGAGGGAATTTCTTTTGATAAGATCAGGTCAGACTTCGCTCAGGTCTTCAACGATCCCATCCGGCTGCCATTCGGCCGCGACCGCCGACAAATCCCTGCGCCGGGTGACGCCGGTCAGCGTGAGCAGGGTTTTCATCCCCACGTTTTTGGCCCCCACAATGTCGGCCTCCAGATTGTCGCCGATCAACAGGCATCGTTTGGGGTCCACACTCAATCTCGTGCAGAGCTTGTTGAAAAAAACCGGTTGGGGTTTGCCGCAGAACACGGGTTGTCGGCCGGCGGCATAGGCCAGCATCGCCGACAAGGCCCCCACCCCGAACTCCAACCCGCGTGTGCTCGGATAAACCCGATCCGCGCAAATCCCCACAAGCTGCGCCCCCTTGCGCAACAACCCCAGTGCGATGCGCTGGCGTTCCTCCGTGGCATACACATTGGTCGGCGTCCCGACGATGACGGCATGACAAGGCTCACCATCCTGCTGCACCCAATCCACCTGCCCTTCGAGCATCTCCCTGATCGATTCGGTTGAAAGATTAAAGATGCGCGGACGCGGGGCAAATGTCTGCACCACATAATCGGCCGTCGCGGCCGCGGCGGAATAGATGTGATCCGCCTCCACCGACACCCCCATCCGCATCAGTCGTTCGGCGATCCGCACCGGACTGCTCGTGCTGTTGGATAAACAGGCAAACAACTTCCCCTCCGCCTGCAATCGAAGCAACAGATTCACCGCCCCCGGCAAAGGGTGTTCATGGTGATACAACGTCCCATCCAGATCGAGCAGGATGGCCTGATATTCGGATAAATCCATCGGCACGGGACCGAAGTGTAGAAGCAATGGAAGACCGCCACAATGGATTGGTGTACAATAGTAGTGATGAATCAAAAGACCGCCGGACTCTGGTGCGGCTTTTGTGCGGCGTTGCTGCTGCTGGGGAGCCTGTGCGCCGGTTCGGCCGTGACAACATCCCAAACCACCGCGGCTTCAACCCCTGCCGTGCAAATCATCCTGTCGGGGCCGATCAATGACATGCAGCTCGATGCGTTGGTTCGCCGATTTGATGCCGCACGCAAGCTGGGAGCCAAAGCGATCATCCTCCAGATCGACACCTATGGCGGCGCGGTGACATCCGGCCTTGAAATTTCCCATTTTCTCAAGAGCCAAACCGACCTTCACACCATCGCCTATGTCCCTCAAAAAGCCATCTCGGCCGGCGCGATGATCGCCCTGGCATGCAATGAACTGGTCATGGGCCCCAGCGCCACCCTCGGCGACGCCGCCCCCATCGCCCTCTCCCCCGGCGGCGGAATGCAAACCCTCGGCGCGGCCGAGCGGGCCAAGGCCGAAAGCCCCGTCCTCGAAGATTTTCGCGACAGCGCCCTGCGCAACGGCTACGAACCGCTGCTGGCCGAAGCGATGGTCTCCGTGGGTGTTGAGGTCCACTGGATCGAAAACAAACAAGGCCTAAAACGCTTCGTGGATGGAACCACCTATCAACAGTTGACCGCCCAGGGAGACTGGCAACCCGTCCCCAACGTGCGCAACCCCATCGACGGCCCCGAATCCCTCTTGACCGTCCACAGCAACCTCGCCTTGCAACTGGGTTTGGCAAAACAGATTGTCAACTCCGCCGATCAACTCGCACAACAACGCAACTACAACCTGCTGCGGACACTCGAACCAAGCCTCGGCGACCGGGCGATCGATTGGCTGGGTGGCGATGTCGTCCGACTGGTCCTGACGATCATCTTCTTCATGAGCCTCTACACCGCGCTGCATGTGCCGGGGCACGGCGCCCCCGAAGCATTCGCGGCCGCCAGCTTGATGATTTTGCTCGGCGTTCCACTCCTAACCGGCTATGCCCAATGGTGGGAAATCCTCGCCATCCTCATCGGACTGGCATTGCTGGCTTTTGAGGTCTTTGTCTTCCCCGGCCATTTTGTGCCGGGAATCGTGGGATTGCTGCTGGCATTGGGCGGATTCTTGATGACCTTTGTGCCCAAGGAACCCGATGGCATGCCGGGCATATTCCCCGCGTTTGGTTCCACCTGGTCGGCCATGCAGCGGGGGTTGCTGGTCATCGCCGGCGCGATGGCCGCCTCCCTCTTTTTGTGGTTCTGGCTCAATCGCTATCTTCCAAAGCTTCCCTATTTTAACCGTTTGATTATTCAGGAACCGGCCGGTGGATTGGCGCAATCGGGCGGTTCATCCACCGTTGAATCCTGGCCAAAAATCGGCGCATCGGGCGAGGCGTTGACCGATCTTCGCCCCGGTGGCACGGCCGCCTTCATCGACCCGGCCACCGGCGATCGACGAACCATCGATGTCGTCAGCGACAGCGGCTTTGTGCCGGCCAACAGCCGACTGGTCGTCATGGAATTGCGCGGCGGATATGCGGTGGTGCGAACGGTATGAAACTTCCGGCTCGATTCGGTGTCTAAAATAGAGTCCATGGAGATGATGGGAAATCCGGGAATCCTCTTTGCGGTGCTGCTGATCGGCGGCCTTGCGCTGATGATCGGCGAATTGCTGCTGCCCACGCACGGGATATTGGGGGTGTTGGGAGCGGGGCTGGTCATTGCGGCAATCGGAGTTTGCTTTACCATCAATCAATGGCTGGGCGTGGTGGTGATGCTGGCATCTGTCGGCGTCGCCCCTTTCGCGGCCGGCTGGGCGATGAAAATCTGGCCCAAAACGCCTTTGGGACGCAAAATGGTGCTGCCCGAGGTGCGGTCGATCCCCCTTCCTCCTGCGGCCCACATCGGCCAGGAAGGGACGACTCGCAGCGACCTGCGTCCCACCGGCGAGGTGGAATTTGACGGCAAACGGGTCGAAGCGGCCTCCGAGCTGGGTTGGATTCCCGCCGGCAGCCGTGTCAAAATCGTGGCGATTGATGAAGGATTGCCGCGCGTGCGGCTGGTCCAGTCGCCCGAATCAAACCAAACCGAATCAACTCATCAAGGGAGAGTCATATGAATTTGCTAGGCGCGGCCGAAGGATTTGTGATCGCGATTGTTCTGGTTGTTCTGGTCGTGGTCATCGTGATCGTGGGTTTGATGCTCCAGTTTCTGGGGTTGTATGTGCGGGCGCTGGTCAGCGGGGCGCGCGTCAGCATGTTGGAATTGATCGGCATGAAGCTGCGGAAAGTCCCCGCTTCGGTGATCGTCAACTCCCGCATCCAGGCCACCCGCGCCGGGCTGAACGTCACTCAAACCGAAATGGAATCGCATCTGCTCGCCGGCGGCGATGTGCCCCGCGTCATCACCTCGATGATCGCGGCCTCCAAGGCCAACATCGACCTGCCATTTAAAACCGCCACCGCGATTGATCTTGCCGGCCGCGACATTCTCGAAGCCATTCAGACCAGCGTGAATCCCAAGGTCATCGACGTCCCCTCCGCCGCCATGGGGCGGACAACCATCGACGGCGTGGCCAAAAACGGCATTCAATTGAAGGTCAAGGCCCGCGTCACCGTCCGCACCAACATCAAAAGGCTCGTCGGCGGCGCCACCGAGGAGACCGTCATCGCCCGCGTCGGCGAGGGGATCGTCACCTCCATCGGCACGGCCAACGACCACAAGGATGTGCTGGAAAATCCCGACCATATTTCCAAGGCGGTGCTGGCCAAGGGTTTGGATGCCAACACGGCCTTTGAAATTCTCTCCATCGACATCGCCGACATTGATGTGGGTGAAAACATCGGCGCCAAGTTGCAGGCCGACCAGGCCGAATCGGACAAACGCCGTTTCCAGGCCGAAGCCGAACAGCGACGCGCCATGGCCATCGCCCATGAACAGGAAAACGTCGCCAAACAGGCCGAGAACCGCGCCGCCGTCGTGCTGGCCGAAGCCGAAGTGCCCCGCGCCATCGCCGAGGCGTTCCGCAAGGGCAACCTGGGCGTGATGGACTATTACCGCCTGCGCAACGTGCAGGCCGACACCGCCATGCGCGACGCCGTCGCCCGACCGACCGATGGACCAAAAAGCTGATCGGCGTGAAACATGAACATTCTGGCCATTACATTTTTGCTGGCCGAAGGGGGTTGGATCCCGCTGGTGGTGATCGGCTTGATCTGGTTCATCACCGCCGCGGCGGCAACGGCCAAAAAAACGAAAAAGAATCCAAAGGCGCTCCCCCCCAAAAAAAGACCGGCCATCAAACCGAAAACCCGATCCATCAACGTCCTTCCGCCGCCATTGCCGGTTGAGACGAATGTTGAACCGGAGAACAACGCACCATCCGCGCCAACAGCCGATCCGGTCGTCCGTCGATCAAAACCCCAGGCCGTCTCGGCCGAGGCGATTCACAACTGGCTGACACCCAACACGCTTCGTCAACAGTTCATCATCACCGAATTGTTTCAGGAACCCATCGCACTTCGCGGCGAAGACCGATCCAGGTGAATCGCCAGCACGGTCACATCCGCCGGCGTGATCCCGCTGATGCGCAGCGCCTGCCCCAGACTGCGGGGGGTGAATTGTGCGAATTTGATCTTCGCTTCATTCCTCAGTCCCATCACCGATGCAAAGTCCATCCCATCGGGGATGCGCTTGCTTTCCAGTTGGCTAAACCGCTCGATCTGCCTCCCCTGACGCGCGATATACCCTTCATATTTGACGTTGATTTCGATCCGGATGGCAATATCCGACGCGATGGCCGATGCGCCGGGCAACAATCGGCACAATCCCGCCCAGTCGGTTTGTGAACGCTTCAACCATTCCAGCGCGCTGACCCCTTCAACGCGATTTTGTCGAAGAAATCCAAACCCCCGCTCAACCTCCGCGCGCATCGACTCAAATTTTGCCCAGCGCGCATCATCCACCAGCCCAATCCGCCGGCCGATGTCGGTCAACCGCACATCCGCGTTGTCATTTCGCAGGTGCAACCGATGCTCGGCCCGGCTGGTGAACATGCGATACGGCTCGGTTGGCGGCTTGGTCACCAGGTCGTCGATCATCACCCCGATGTACGCCTGATCCCGCCCCAGCACAAAATCGCACTCTTTCCCATCGGCATATTGCACGGCATTGATCCCCGCCACCAACCCCTGGGACGCCGCCTCCTCATACCCGCTGGTTCCGTTGATCTGGCCGGCCAGAAACAGCCCCGCAATCCGCTTGGTCTGCAACGTGGCGCGAATCTGCGTCGGCCAGACCATGTCATATTCCACCGCGTATCCGTATTTCAGAAATTTCGCTTTTTCCAATCCGGGAACCAGCCGAACGATTTGTTCCTGCACATCGGCCGGCAAGCTGGTGCTGATCCCGTTGCAATAAATCTCCTCCGTATCCAGCCCTTCGGGTTCCAGAAAAACATGATGGCTGGTCTTATCCGCAAAACGAACGATCTTGTCCTCGATGCTCGGACAATATCGCGGGCCAAGACTCTGTATCTGCCCGCTGTACATCGGGGCGCGGTGCAGATTTTCGCGGATGATCTGGTGAATTTTCCCGTTGGTCGCCGACAGATGACAAGGAACCTGTTGCAATGGCGGCCGCCAGCGCCCACCCTGACCATACTCATTCAGATAAGAAAACGGCAGCGGATCTTCATCGCCCCATTGCACTTCCAGCCCCGAAAAATCTATCGAATCCCGATGCAACCGCGGCGGCGTGCCGGTCTTGAGCCTCCCCAATTCCAACCCCAGCCGCGTCAAACATCCCGACAACCCTCTGGCCGACCCCTCTCCCACCCGCCCACCTTCGGTTTTGGCTTCACCGGTATGCATCAATGCCCGCAAAAATGTCCCCGTGGTAACGATCACCACCCGGCATCGCACGCTTTGACCATTGGCCAGCGTCACACCCCGCACGACCGGCGATTCTCCTTCGGTCAGAATTTCCACCACTTCACCACGAACAATGTCCAGATTGGCACATGTTGACAGCAACCGTTGGACCTCGGCCGCGTATCGATATTTATCCGACTGTGAACGCGGCCCCCAGACGGCAGGCCCCTTGCTGCGATTGAGCATCCGCAACTGAATGGCCGTGTTGTCGGTCGCGATCCCCATCAACCCCCCCAGCGCATCGATCTCGCGCACCATCTGTCCCTTGGCCAGCCCGCCGATGGATGGATTGCACGACATTTGCCCAATGCGCGATGGATCCAACGTCAACAGCGCCACCGATGCCCCAAGATGCGCTGACCCCCACGCCGCCTCCGCGCCGGCATGGCCCCCACCAATGACCAGAATGTCATATTCCTGCTTCATATTGGTCGTTGGAATGCTAAGCCCCCCGGACCGGCCGGTCCAGCGGGATCAAACATCATGCCATAATCGCCGGCCGACCGCGATAGGTCAGATGTTCGCGAAGAATCGTCTTGGCCGCCTCAATATCCCCCCCAACCAGATGGCTCAGAATCTCCCGATGGTCGCGCAGCGTGGCATACCCTTCATTCAACCAATGCTCCGACCGCACCACTTCATCATGAATCATCGGCAACGGCGCGCGTTGGTAAATCATCCTCAGCCGCTGGTTCCCCGCCACCTCCACCAGCGATTCATGAAACCGCCGATCCGCCTCGCTGAACCCCAGCGAATACCCCCGCTCCAAAAACCGCTCCAGATCATCGCATGCGTGCCGCAGCGGCTTGAGATGCTGCGGCGTATTTTTTCGAGAGGCTAATAAAATCTCCATCGCCGCAACCTCAACCACCAGCCGGGTCTGCAATATTTCACGAATGTCACCCTCCGACAACACCGGAACGAAATACCCGGTCTGCGGCCCTTTTTCGATCAACCCTTCGGCCTCCAGTCTCGCAAACGCCTCGCGCAACGCGGTACGGTTGACCCCCAGCCGCTTGGCCCATGCCGGCTCCCCAAGACGCCGGCCGGGGGAAATTTTCTGTAGCAGCAACAATCGACGAAGCTCCCGATGAGCCTGTTCGCGCTGGGCAAGGAGCTTCCCCCTACTGGTTGACACGGCGATTTTAGGCATTTAGACTGTCTACATAGATATGGAAATATTGTCAACACCTTCACTGGTCGTCGATGCCGATATCGTGCGTCGAAACCTCAAGCGGATGGCCGACTTTGGCGCCGCCCACAAGATCAACATCCGCCCGCACACCAAGACGCACAAATCTCAATTCATCGGCCGACTGCAAATCGAAAACGGCTGCCAAGGTTTGACCGTCGCCAAAGTGGGCGAGGCGAAGGTCATGTCGCAAGTCAGCGATGATCTCTTGCTGGCCTATCCGGCGCTCGATCCGGTTCGTGCCAACGCCGCTGCACAACTGGCGAGAACGAATACCTTGCGCGTGGCGGTGGATTCAGAGTACGCCGCCCGCGTGTTGTCCGATGCCGCGAAGTTGGCCGGTTCAACCCTTGGAATGCTGGTTGATCTGGATGTGGGGCTGCATCGCACCGGCGTACAATCGCCGCAATTGGCGTTGGAATTGGCTCGCGCAATCTCAAAATTGCCGAATTTGCGGCTCGATGGGCTTTTCTGCTATCCGGGACAGGTGTGGGACAAACCTGATCATCAGGCCGAATCATTGAAAAAAGTCGATGCACTATTGCAGGAGACGTTGGATTTGTGGCGTCGGGATGGGCTGTCGGCACAGATTGTTTCAGGTGGATCGACCCCCAGCGCCCTGCAATCCAATCTGGTGCGGCAATACACGGAAATCAGGCCGGGGACATATGTTTTCAATGACCTGAACACCGTGCGTGGCGGTTTTTGCAACATTGAGGATTGTGCCGCCCGCATCCACGCCACGGTGATCTCAACGGCCGTCCCCAATCAGGTGGTGTTGGACAGCGGGAGCAAAACCCTGACCAGCGACCGACTGATCCCACAGCCGGATGCGGGGCATGGATACATCGTCGAATACCCCCACGCGGTGATCCGGCGGCTCAGCGAGGAACATGCGCAAGTGGAATTTTCGTCCGGTTCGCGCCGGCCGGAACTGGGCGAGCGGGTGACGATCATCCCCAACCACATCTGCCCGTGCGTGAATTTGCAGGATGAATTGTGGTGGCGTGAGTCGGATGGTTCCATCCGGCCCATCCGCGTGGATGCGAGGGGGAAATTATCATGACAACAAAAAACACTGCCGCGTTTACAGGCGTCTTTCCCGTCTTTTCAACACCGTTTCACGAAGATGAATCGCTTGATCTGACGACGCTGGAAAAGGAGATTCATTTTCTCTTTGACGCCGGCGCCGATGGGATCGTGGCGGCGATGGTGTCGGAAGTGTTGCGGCTAAGCAGTACCGAACGCCAGGAATTGGCAAAAGCCGCGTGTCGATTCGCGGCGTCACGGAACAAGCCGGCGATCATCAGCGTGGGGGCCGAATCCACCCGATTGGCCGTTCAATTCGCGGTTCAGGCACAGGAAGTAGGTGCGGCCGCGGTGATGGCGATTCCGCCGGTCTCGGTGGCGCTCGGCGAGGTGGAACTGTTTGATTATTACCAGAAAATCACGCGGGCGATTGGCTTGCCGGTGATTGTGCAGGATGCCAGCGGTTACGTCGGCCGGCCGATGTCGATCGCGCTGCAGGCAAAATTGATGGAGCAATACGGCCCGGACCGCATCCAATTCAAGCCCGAAGCAGCCCCCATCGGCCAACGCCTGAGCGAACTGCGCGATGCAACCGGCGGCCGGGCGCGCATATTTGAAGGAACCGGCGGAATCGCGCTCATTGACAGCCACCGCCGCGGCATCGTCGGAACCATGCCGGGGGCTGACCTGATCGATGTGCTGGTGGCGCTGTGGAAGGCCCTTGAAAAAGGGGACATCCGTCGTGCCGATCAACTCGGCCAGCCACTGGCGGCGATGATATCGCTGCAAACAAGCCTGGATGCGTTCATCGCGGTCGAAAAACACTTGCTGGTCAAACGGGGCATCTTCAAAAACACCGTTGCCCGCGGCCCGGTGGGGTATCGGCTGGACAATGAAACCCGCCAAGAGGTTGATCGGCTGTACGAACTGTTGCAGGAGAACCTCCACTCATGATTGTTGATGTACACAGTCACGCATGGTTGGATCAGAAGCATTTTAACGATGACTTTCGCCGTCAGGCCTCGCGGGCGCGGGCCGGGCGGGAGGTCGATCTGACGGTGCGGTATGAGGATTATCGCAGGAGCGCGCCGGATGATGCCGTGGCGATCGTCTTTGGCGGCAAGGCCAGATTGTCCGGTGTATGGGTGGAAGACCGGTTCATCGCCGATTATGTGGCACAAGACCCCGGCCGGTTGATCGGGTTCATGTCGCTGGATCCCACCGTGCCGGGTTGGGAGGATGAACTCAAACAGGGACATCAGGAGTTGGGGCTGCGCGGCATCAAGCTGTTGCCGATGTATGCCGGATTTTCACCCGATGATCCCAAGCTTGACTCATTGTGGGAATATGCCCAGCAACATGGCCTGCCGGTGCTGCTGCACACCGGAACGACGTTTGTCGCCCAGGCGCCGATCGAATACACACTGCCACGACTGCTGGACCGGGTGGCCATCCGCCATCCACAGACAAAGATCATTTTGGCGCACCTTTCCCACCCCTATGAGGGAGAGTGTGTCGCCGTGATCCGCAAGCACCCCAATCTGTTCGCGGACATCAGCGCCCTGTTTTACCGGCCGTTCCAGTTGTATCACAGCCTGATGCTGGTCCAGGAATATGGTATCTGGGGCAAGCTGCTGTTCGGAACGGACTATCCGTTCTCCACGGTCAATGACACGATTGAGGGACTGCGAAAACTGAACGACATGACGGCCGGGACGGCGATGCCGCGGCTGGATGAAAAACAGATCGAAAATCTCATCCATCGCGATGCGCTGTCGCTCCTGGGATTAAAGAGGCTCGCATGAACCCGCAGCCGAATCAATCGATCGGCCTGGTGGGGCTTGGGATGATGGGGCGTGGAATCGCTTCGTGCCTGCTGGGCCATGGGTTTGTGGTGCGGGCGTTTTCCGCCGATGCGGGGATGTACGAGGTGGCCCGACGGGAAATCGAGGCCAACTTGCAGGAATTGGTGGAACATTTCGGATTTTCCAAACCGATTTTGGACGACTGGCACGGCCGGTATTTTGAGGTCGGTTCGTTGCGGGAATTTGCCGACTGCGATGTTGTGATCGAATGCGTGGTTGAAGATTTGTCAGTCAAACAGTCGTTGTTTTCGCAGCTCGAATCCATCCTTCGACCGGATGTGACAATCGCCTCCAACACCTCCGGATTGTCGATCACGGATTTGCAGCAGTCCATGAAGCATCCCGGCCGACTGATCGGGATGCACTGGGCGGATCCTTCGCACATCACCCGGTTCATGGAGTTGATTCGCGGCCGGCAAACCTCGGATGCCGCGTATGTGGTGGCGGCCGGCCTGGCCCGGGCCTGCGGCAAGGATCCTTCGCTTGTCCGCCGGGATATTGAGGGATTCATTGTCAATCGTCTTGGATATGCGATGTATCGCGAGGCGCTGCATCTGCTGGATACCGGCATCGCGGATCAGGCGACGATTGATGAGGCGTGCCGCAACGCGCTTGGATTGTGGATGGGGGTCGCCGGACCGTTTCGGGCAATCGATTATTTCGGTTTTTCAACCTGTGTCCGCGCCATGGAGACGATCTTTCCAACCCTGTCCAACGCATCCGTTCCACCCGCGCATCTTCAGCAATTGGCCGATGAGGGGGCCAATGGCATCTCCAGCGGCAAGGGGTTTTATTCCTACACCCCCCAGGAGGCCGCACGCTGGAAGGAAATATTCCGCCGACACGCCAGGCAAATCACGCGAATGCAGGATGAGTATTTTCCTTTCTCATACGCAAAAGAGAAACAACAACCATGATCCCCATCATCGATTCCCATCTGGATTTGTCCTGGAGCGCGCTCTCATTTAACCGCGATTTGACCGAACCGCTGGAGGTCCTGCGAGGGCGTGAACAGCACATGACCGATCACCCCAGCCGGGGCAAGGCGACGGTGAGCTTGCCGGAGATGCGACGGGGGCGAGTCGCGGTGTGCTTGGCGACGCTGTTGGTGCGGGCCAAGCGGGAAGTTTGTCCGCCGGGAGGGTTTTGGCGCCACGACCTCGATACCGCCACGCAGGACCACGCCCATGCCATCGCGCGGGGACAGTTGGATTATTATCAAACCCTCAGCGCCCGCGGCGAGCTTCGGCCGATTCGCACGCGCGGGGAGTTGGATGATCATTGGCGGACCTGGGAATCGGCCGGCAATGCGGTTGATCGTCTGCCGATCGGATTTATTCTGGCGATGGAGGGGGCCGATCCGATCCTGAATCCGGATGAAGTCCCTTACTGGTGGGCGCTTGGTCTTCGCAGCGTCGGATTGGCGCATTATGGCCACAGCCGCTATGCGGTTGGCACCGGAGATTCCGGCCCGTTGACTCCCGCCGGCGTTGAATTGCTGAAACAATTCCAGAAAGTGGGCATGATCCTCGACCTGACCCACAGCAGCGACCCCAGTTTTTTTCAGGCTTTGGATCAATTCAGCGGCCCGGTGTTGGCCAGCCACAACAACTGCCGGGCATTGGTTCCCGGAGACCGACAATACTCCGATGAACAGTTGAAACTTCTGATCGAGCGCGGCGCGGTCATCGGCGCGGTCTGCGATGCGTGGATGCTGTATCCGAATTACATCCCGGACCATATGCCGCGCGACGTGGTCAAAATCGACGCCATCGCCGACCATATCGATCACATCTGCCAACTGGCCGGAAATTGCCGACACGCCGCCATTGGTTCGGACCTGGATGGTGGATTCGGTTCCAATCAGACACCCGATGGAATGGAGACGATTGTGGATTTGCACAAGCTGCAATCCATTCTCGATGGTCGTGGATATGCACTGGCCGACATCGAGGCCATCTTCCATGGCAACTGGCTGAATTTTTTCCGTCGGCATTTACCGGCGTAGGTCTGGCCGAATACTACAAGAAACCAAGGTTCCCAAACATCGATTTATTGTGTGGAGCTTTGATTCCCTCTCCCTGTACTCAGGGTGAGGGAGAGGGTTCTTAATTTCGCCCCGTGAAGAACCCTCTCCCCTGCCCCTCTCCCTGAGTACAGGGAGAGGGAGAATGCACATGCAATTTCGGCGTTTTTTTCAATTGGCTCATTCCCCGCCGGTGTGATTTGGCCTCGCATCATCCGCATCATACGGATGATCCGCGTTATCACCCTGAACTTCGATCCGTTCCATCGACAATGCCTGACCTGTTTCCGGGTCGATCTCGGCCAGCGCGCCGCACAAGCGGACATCCCCCGTCGCCACATCAAATGACTGGGGCATGGAGGTGGTCATGTGCTTGAGGATCCGATCTTTTCGTCTTCCCAGCACCGAATCATACGGCCCGCACATCCCCAGATCGGAGATGTAGGCGCTGCCACCGGGGAGAATTTTGGCGTCGGCGGTGGGAATATGCGTGTGCGTGCCGACGATCATCGAGCATCGCCCATCCAGCCAGTGTCCCATGGCCACTTTTTCGCTTGTGGCTTCGGCGTGCATGTCACAAACGCAGACCCGCACATCTTTGGGAATCTGGCTCAGGATGCGGTCGGCCGCCGCGAAGGGATCATCCGATGGCATGTTCATGAAAATCCGCCCCAGCAGACAAAAAACACCCACTTTGATGCCGGAGTTGGTGGTGACGGTTGTAAAAGATCGCCCGGCCGCCCGTGTTGACAAATTGGCCGGCCGCAACAGCCGTTCGCTGTTGCCCATCGTCGAAAAGACATCCGCCTTGCGATAAACATGATCCCCCAATGTCACCACATCCACGCCATAAGAGCGGATTTTGGTAAACAAATTGGCCGTAATCCCGCTGCCGCCGGCGATGTTTTCGGCATTGGCCACCACCAGGTCAACTTGGCGCGTACGCACCAGTTCCCCCAGCCGCTGATGAACCACCTGACGGCCCGGCCGGCCAACGATGTCTCCCAGACATAAAATTCGCAATGCCATGATCGCATGAGAGTATAACGGCCAACAGAAGAATCCAAAATTCAACCCCGGCGATTGTGCATTTTGATTGCCCGGCACACCTGACGTACAGTAATGGCATGGATTCGGCCCCGCTGGTCTACACCCCGCAATTTCAACACCCCAAATTGGAATTGGGCATGCGACTGATCGCGCTGGGGATCGCGGCCGGTTGTGCGATTGTTCTTGGATTGGCCGCGTGGCTGCACCCTTCGCGTTCGGGGGTTGGCTCTCACGAACAATTGCGGCTCACCCAATGTCAGTTTCTGTCCCATACCGGCCTGCCCTGCCCCACCTGCGGGATGACCACCAGTTTCAGTTGGTTCGCACATGGAAATATTCCCGCCAGTTTCTATGTCCAGCCGATGGGAATGCTGCTGGCGGTGATCGCCGTCATCACGATCTGGACCGGGTTGTACATCGCCATCACCGGCCGGCCGGCACTGCGGATTTTGAAATTTCTGCCGCGACTGCCGTGGGTCTCGATCTTTCTTGTTTTGCTGGTGGCGGCGTGGGGCTGGAAAATCTGGATTCATCTGCACGGAATTGACGGCTGGTAACTCACCAACACGGAGCGACACCATGGGCAATCGGGCAATCGGCAAATGGGCATTGTGGGCCATGCTGCCGCTCACACTGACGATGGCCGCGGGATGCGCGATCTTCGGCGTGGCCGCACACGCGCTGCCACCCCCCACCATTCAGGCCGCCTACAAGGGGCTGCAAAATCAGACGGCCGCCATCATGGTCTGGGCCGACCCGGGCATCCGCATGGATTTCAACAACATCCAGGTCGATATCGCCCGCTCTTTGCAGAAAAAGATGACCTACGATGAAAAAACGCTCGATGTCGATGAACTCAAAGGTCTGACCTGGCCGGTCGATCCGGTTCGCATCGTCCGCTATCAGCACGATTACCCACAGGTCAACAGCGCCCCCGTCACCACCGTCGCCCCGAAATTCGGCGTCTCACGGCTGGTCTACGTCGAAATTCAGACCCTGCAAGCCCGCTCGGATGTCTCGGTGGACCTCTTTCGTGGAACATTGGTTGGATCGCTGAAAGTCGTTGAAATCAAGGATGGACAGGCCAAAGTCGCCTATGAGGAAAACAACATCCGCGCCATCTTCCCACCCAAATCCCCCGAAGAAGGCGTCCCCAACGCCGATGACTACCGCATTTATCTCGGCGTAGTTGACCAGTTCACCACGGAACTGGCCAAACGGTTCATCCCACACCCGGCGGAGGATTGATGAAATTGTTTCGGGTGAAACATCTTCTCAGGCCGTTGTGTCTCGGATCGCTCCTGATGTGCCTGACCCTCTGCGGTTGCGCCGCCGCCAGTGTGCTGGCCTATAAACTCTCCGGCCCCCCCACCATCAAGGCAAAATACATCCCCGCTCAGGAACCGATGCTGGTACTGGTTGAAAGTTTCCGCACACCCTCGGCCTCGTTTGTCACGGCCGAACAACTCGCCGCCGCCATCGTGGCCGACCTCACCGACAACAAAGTCGTCCCCCTTGTTGATCAAAAGAAACTGTATCAACTCCGCGACACCAAGGGAGAACAGTTTCACGACCTGTCCATCCCGGAGATCGGCCAGGCAACCGGCGCCAAACAAATCCTGTACGTCAATGTCCTGCAATCCTCGGTTGACCCCGCCGGTGGGGGTGAATTCGTCAAAGCCACCGTCGCGGTCCGCGTCAAAGTGGTCGATGTCGCCACCGGCAACACCCTCTGGCCCGACTCACAAGGGGGCGTGCCGGTGGCGGCCGAATCCCCCTTGGTCCATATCGAACCGGGCATTACCCCCGCCAGTGTCCGCGATGAACTGGTGAAACGGGTCGGCACACAAGTTGGCCGACTGCTGCACGACTGGAAAGCGGAAGAGTAAATTTATCGGGATTTTGCGGATATTTTCCCAAATGCCGGATTGGTGACGGCCCGTGAGGTCAGCACAATTGGCTTGGGGGCCGGTTCGGGTTGGGGCTGAAGTTGTGCCAGCATCTGGTTGACGCACCCCTCGGCCAGCAACGGCACATCCTGCGTGCTGCACACGATCGGGATCGGCAGCAGGTGCATCATCGGGATTTCGTCAAAACACCCGATCATCGGCGCATTTTCAACATCCACAATCGAATCCAGTATCCCCTGCCCCAGAAAATTGTTGGTGCAGATGATCGCATCGGGCTGGACGTTGAGAAATTTCACATACGCCATCCGGCCGGTCTCACGCTGGGCCGGGCCATCCACGCGGGCGATGACCTTAAACCGCTCCGCGCAAATCTCAGCCCGCCGACGGTGGGTTACGATCTGCTGCGGACCGGCCACCAAGGCAATCGTTTTGACACCGTGACGTTCCAAAATATCGCACAACAGATGGGCCGACTGGTCCTGATCGGTATAGACCGACCACACAATGCCCGCGATTGGCCGATCCAGCACCACCAGCGGCAAATTGGCCGGCAGTATCTCCATCAACGCCTTTTTGGTTCGCGTCAACGGCACAAAAATCAGCCCGTCAATTCCTTTTTGGGGCAACAATTGCAGATATTCCACCTCGCTGGCCAGCTCTTCGCCGCTGTTGCAAAGCATCAGGGAATACCCGTGGCGATGCAGGCTCTGCTCGATCAGGCGGGCCATCTGGCCAAACCAGGGGTTGGCGATGTCCGAAACCAGCAAGGCGATGGTGTGCGACCTTCGGGTTCGCAAAGATCGTGCGATCAGGTTCGGCCGATAACCCGCCAAACGAGCCGCCTCCAACACACGCTGACGGGTGGCATGGCTGATTCGACGAGCCGATGGCCCGCCGGCCAGCACCCGGCTGACCGTGCTGGCGCTGGTTCGGGTCTGGTTGGCAATATCCTGTAATGTTGGCAAGCGATTCTCCAAAACAATCCGGAGATGACCCCAAAACATCCTACCATCGTCCGATAAAATAAAAACCCCCGCCCAATTTTCACCATCTTAATGCAGAATAGTAAAGATAGGAAAAGAATCCGGCTTTCAAGTTGTATTTTTGACCAGTCGATGTATAAATGGGGTAATTGGATAAGTTCGATAAAGATTGCCGTGGTTGATGTTTTAACTGGGCATCGAGGTGAAGAATGAAGACGGTATTTACAACAGGAGAGGCAGCGGATGTCTGCAAGGTTTCGCAGCAGACGATCATCCGTTGTTTTGACAGTGGTCGATTGAAGGGGTTTCGCGTGCCGGGCAGCCGGTTTCGGCGGATACCGCGCGAGGCGTTGATCGCGTTTATGAAGGAGAACGGGATTCCACCCGATGCGCTGGATTCGGGCAAACGCAAAATTCTGGTGGTGGATGATGATCCGGAAATTGTGGAATTGTTCGTGGACGTGCTGGAGCGGGATGGCCGATTTGAAGTGAAGACCGCCTCAACCGGCTACGATGCGGGCCTGCTGACGCAGGAATTCATGCCGGACCTGGTGATTCTGGACTACATGCTGCCGGATGTGAACGGCAATGTGGTGTGCAAGACGTTGCGGGCCAATCCGAATTTTGAGCAGATCAAGATCGTGATTGTGTCTGGCGTGGTGAACCAGGATGAGATCAATGATTTGTTGAAGGCCGGCGCGGATGATTTTGTCAAAAAGCCGTTTAACATTGAGAAGCTGATCGAGCGGGTCGGGGAACTGTTGACGGTGTGACAATAAAAGCCGTGGACGGTCCCTCGATATGACACAGGCCAACGACCAGCTTCGCGAAAAGCGCGTCGAGTTGATTCTTCAGCAACTGGAGGATCTGCCGACGCTGCCGGCCGTGGCGATTCGGGTGTTGGAGGCGACCAGCAGCGATGATTCGAGCGCCGCGGATGTGGTGCGGCTGATCACCAGCGACCCTTCCCTGACGACGCGGATATTGCAACTGGTGCATCGTGCGGACGTGGGGGTGCGCGGACAGGTGACCAGCGTCGAGCGGGCGGTGTCGCTGCTGGGGTTTGAGGCGGTGCGCAGCGCGGTGCTGGCGGTGTCGGTGTTCCAGACCTTCGCCGAGGAATCTCCCAATAAAACAGGGCATTTCAGTCGCGAGGAATTCTGGAAACATTCCGTGGCGGTGGCCTGTTGCTGCGAGCTGTTGGCGGCGCAGAACAAGGGTTGTGGCGTCGATCCGGCCGAGGCGTTTGTGTGCGGGTTGCTGCACGACCTGGGGAAGGTGGCGCTGGATGCGGTGCTGCCCAAAAGTTTTGACCGGGTGGTTGAGGCGGCCGACCTGTTGCGCGGCAACATCGCCGACCTGGAACGAACGGTCATCGGGTTGGATCACATGGTCGTCGGTAAACGGCTGGCCGAGCGATGGCAATTACCGCTGACGGTTCGGGATTCGATCTGGCTGCATGGCCAATTGCCCGAAGCATTGCCGGCAACCGTGAAAAATCCCCGGTTGCTCAACCTGGTGACGCTGGCGGATTTGATCGTCCGCGAACAACATTTGGGTTACAGCGGCAACTACACCTTCCCGGTCAGCAAAAACGTGCTGATGGATGTGGTGGGATTGACCGGCGAGCAGGTTCTCATGGTTCAACAGGGGCTGGTTGAGCAAATCGAACCAAGGGCACAGGCGCTGGGGTTGGGCCAAACCAGCAGCAGCGAGTTGTATCAGCAGGCGTTGGCGCAGGCGAACAAGGAACTGGGACGGGTGAGCGGCCAACTGGCCAGCAAGAATCGTAAATTGGCGGTACGGGCGCGGTTTTTTGACGCCCTGAGCGGATTTCAGTCGGTGTTGCGGCCGGATGCGCCGCCGCAGACGGTGCTTTCGGCCATCGGACAGACCGCCATCACGGTGCTGGATGTGCGAAGTGCGTGCGCCTTTTCGCTCGCACCTGGGCAAACATTTGCAGAGGCGTTGCTTTTTGATCAGACGGGGGAAGTGTTTCAAAGCGCGCTGGTTGATTGCCCGCCGCCGGCATCTGGTGAAGAGGCGGCCGGCGTCTATTCGCTGAAAATCCCCGCCGCAACGGAAAGCCCGATCGTGCCGGTTGGGGATGATCTTGAATGGCTGGTGTCGGCCATTTCGCCAAGATTAACTCACGACCAACGCTATTGGATCGCCCTGGAGGCCGAGGGAGAGTGCATCGGGGGCGTGATCTGGGGCGGGCCGGCCGGCGAGGCACAGCGACTTAGCCCACAAATACAGGAATTGAGCGCCATCGCGGGCGGGTGGAGCCTGGCGTTGCGGACGGCCCAGATTCGCGATGAGGCGAGGACGCTGGCCGAACAGTTGGCCGAGGCCAATCGGCAATTGCACAACGCCCAGAATGAGATATTGCGGTCGCGGACCATGATAATGGTGGGTGAAATGGCGGCTGGGGCGGCACATGAGATGAACAACCCGCTGGCGATCATTTCCGGCCGATCACAACTGCTGGCGGCACAATTGTCGGACCCCAAGCAACAGACGGCCGCCAAATTGATCTATGAACAGTCGCACCGCCTGAGCGAAATGATCTCGGAACTGATGGATTTCGCCCGCCCGCAACCGCCGCGGCCAAAATCGGTGTCGGTAAGGGAATTGGTCGATCGTGCGATGGAACTGGCCAAGACGCGGTCCGATCCTGCCGATAGGACGATAGAGCGGACGATTCAGGAGGTTCCGCTGGTGCGGGTGGACGCCGATCAGGTGACGGCGGCGCTCGTCGAGGTGATCGACAACGCGATCCAGGCCACGGATGGCAGCCAGGGCCGGTTGACGATCCAGGCCGCGTTTGATCCGTATTCCGGCCGGGTGGTATTGACCATCGCGGACAATGGATGCGGGATGGATGAGCATACGGTTCGACATGCGTTCGATCCGTTTTTCAGTTTCAAGCCGGCCGGCCGCCGCCGCGGCATGGGACTGGCCAGGGCGTCGAGATGGATCGAATCCAACGGCGGCTCGATCCGGCTGGAGAGCCGGCGTGATGAGGGAACTCGGACGTTGATCCTGCTGCCGACGGTGGAAGCGGCAACGGATCAACAGGCAGCGCGTAAAATCGCGCCTTAGCATTGGGTGATAACAGGAAGGGAAGCAGGATGACACCGGTTTTAAGCAAAACCCCGGCGCTGAACATCGGCAAGGCGAATATTCTGGTGGTGGATGATGAGCCATCGCTTGTGGAACTGGTGGGCGATGTGATCGCAAGCCAGATGCCCTGCCGGATCGTGGCGGCACAAAGCATTCAACAGGCACGGGAAGTGATCGGAAAGGAATCGATCGACCTGCTGGTGGTGGATGTGAACCTGCCCGATGGGGATGGGACATCGCTGGTGGAGTCGCTGCGTTCGCAGCAGCCGATGTCGAGCGCGATCGTCATCACCGGCGCGCCCAGCGTCGATCGCGCGGTGTCGGCGCTGCGACAGGGAGCGGTCGATTTTGTCGCCAAACCCTTTTCGGCCACGCAGTTGATGGAGCATGTCAAAACGGCGTTGTCCCGACAGGCAAAGCGGCTGAAGGAGAGCCAGCGGCTGGATCGGTTGCGGGATGCTGTGAAACGGCTCAACTCGGCCCGCAAGGTTGTGTCCAAAAAGGTGGACCTGCTCTGCAACGATCTGATCAGCGCCTACACCGAATTGTCCCGGCAAATGGATGTGGTGCGCACGCAGGAGGGATTCCGCAAATACATCAGTGAAGCGAAGGACCTGGAACAACTCCTGTGCCACGCGATGGACTGGATGCTGCGGCAACTGGGATACAGCAACATCGCGATCTGGCTGGCCTCCGAGGATTCGGAATTTCAACTGGGGGCGTACATGAAATTCACCATCGCGGGTGAACAGGACTTGGCGGGCGCGTTGCAGCAAGGACTGCTGCCGCTGGTGGTGCGCGAGGGGATGGTTCATCTGATGCCCGAGGAGGCTCAGGAGAAATTGTCCGAACCGGAGCTGGATTATCTGGCGGATCAGACGATCCTTGGCGCCAATTGCACCTATCTGGGCGAGCCGCTGGCGGCGATGATCCTGTTCCGAGACGCAAACAAACCGTTCACCAATGAGGATGCCAAGACACTGCAGTCGATCAGCGCGATCTTCGCGGTGGCGCTGGCGACGATCGTGCGCGGGGCGCAACAGTACGAAGGGGATGGAAGTCCGTTTGCCGATGGCGACACGCTGGATGAGGAGAACGGCCACAAGAGTGATGGGGACTGGTGGAAGCGCGGAGAGAACCCGCCGTTTTGAATTGTTGCGGAATGATACGGATTTTCAGGCGTTTTTGCTGATTGCCCGGCCGATTGAATGCCGATAAGATTCAATGAAGCGGATGTTCTGCAGTGTACGAGATTGAGGAGCATTATTGGTTAAACCTATAATCAACCCTTGGGGATAACCCGCTCGCCCGCCGCACGCCCGCGGCATCGGCCACTTTAATGAGGCCGTACCAAAGTCGGGATCCGAACGGCGAGAACAACAGGAGAACCCTCCTGATTCGGCTTATCACCCACCTTTTTTGAAGGGTTTGATCAACCGCTCCCGCACGGCACAGGTGGATTTTCCGTTTTTTCGCCCGTCGTCATCGTTAACGCGATCACGGCGGGCGTTTTTTATTTGTTCATTGTGGACTGACCCGGCTGTAATCGATTGACGGGCCGAGGATCTCCTGGCCGATGTCGGCGGGGTCGCCGTAACTTTTTTGCGGCAGCGCGCCATGGAAGGGGTGAAACCGGCCGGTGATGCCATATATACATCCGGTATACAGCCGGATTTCAATTCCGATCCGCTTGCCGCGCAGCTCGGCGATGGAACGTTCTTTCCATGTGGGCGTCCATGCGGTTTCATCACCACTAAAGAGAATGGCGTCGTCGAACGTGAAGCCGGCAATCGGCTTTTGCCACAGATCGACCAGTTGCACCTTCATCTCACCGTGTGGACATTGGGCGTTGATGGTCAGTTCATCGCCGGCCAGCAGGATTTGTTTGGTGCGCAAAAAGGCGTCGCCGACGCCTTGAAGGCCGCAATACCGGCCCGGCCGAATCGTGCTGGTGTAATGGGCGACAAGTCGGTTTGAGCCGCTTTCAAGGCTGGTTCTGCGTTCACCATAGGTGGTTGATCCATGCTCCAGCAGCGGGAAGAATCCGCTGATGAGCCAGTTTTCGCCCTTGCGGTCGGAGATGATGTTGCAGAGATAATTCTGGGTGGCGCCATATTGGCCGATGTCGCGCAGGCCGATCGCCTTTTCGTGTGTGCGCAGCCAGTTGAGGCCATCATAACTGTAGACCAGTTCGGAATAGACATTCCCCTTGAACTTCCAGGGGACGCGATCCACCATGTCGGTGTCGTGGATCCAGAGGAATCCGTAAAAGATGCCGTCGTAATAGCCGGCCGACATGCCGTAAAATTCACAGCAGGCCGGATCAAGGCCATCGGGGGTGAGAATGACGCGCGGCGGCGTCCAGTGGATCAGATCCGTGCTGTAGGAGGTGCAAATCCGCCGATCGGTCAAGACAGCCCGGAACAACACCTGATACGCCCCCAGCACCGGATTGTAAAACAGGCAATTGTAGGCATCGGACATTGACCGTCCCCACTGGAATTGCATCTTCTGGTCATTCCAGTGAATCCCATCGAGACTGGTGGCGATGATGCCCGGTGCGACGTTCTGATTGTCGCGGGACATTGAATCGACACTCGTGGCGCATTTGTATCGGCGCTGCGGGTCGCGATCGTGTGGGTCGCGGATCACCATCGCTCCGTGAATGCTCCCTTCTTCGCCGGTGTAGACCAGATTCGTGCCATCGGCGCGGTTGCGAAAATTCCTTCGCTCCCAGTGGATGGCGTCGGGGCTTTCGGCCAGCGCGAGCATGAAATGTTCATCCTGGCCCCCCCCGCCGATCTCCGATTTGCACACCTGATGGTTGACGTTGTACCAGAGGCGGTATTTATCCACTTCCGGACACCACTGAATCGACGAATAGGTCAGCGAATAGGTGGGATCGAAGAACTGCGATTCCTCGATGAGGCGCGGGGTGAAGAATCGCCGATTGAATTGCGTGCGATTGAGCAGCGCAAAGTCGTCGAAAAAGGTGATGGTGCTGAGGCCCGATTCCATGAACAACTCCGGTGCAAGGCAGGGCAGGCGGTTTAATGCCTGCCCTGCCGAAACTGTTAGTCAGACAGAACAATTACGCCATCTGACGCCGCCGCCGGCCCACCAGCAGCATCGTTCCGCCCAGAATCAGGCCCATCGAGGCGGGTTCGGGGACAAGCAGCGCGGCCGCTCCGTTCTGGCCAAGCAAGCTGACATCGCCGGCGCTGAGCGCCTGGTCATACACCAGAATGTCATCCATGCGGCCATAAAATGGATAGGTGGAGGTGCCACCGGGGTCGCCCGCAATGAAGATATTGCCGGTGAGGTTCGGCGTGGCGATGCCGGTCGCCGAGGCGATCTGGCTGCCGTCCCAGTAGAGTTTGACATCGCCATTGTCGAACGTGGTCACCAGCGAGTGGTAGGCGTTCATCGCTGTGGTGGCGGGGGTCAGGCCGTAGGTATTCATCGGGATGGCCGCGCTGCCGTTGACGTAGAATGCAAGTTTCAGGTTCAGTTGATTGGAATAGTTTGGATCCTGAAATTGGAGTACTTGAATCGCAAAGAAGGAGCCACCCGCACCACTGGAAAAGAGGCGTTCATATCCAACAGGGCTGGTGAAATTGACCTCGGCGGCCAATGTGAATTGCGATCCGAGCGATTGGGTGTCGAGCAACTGCAGTTTGTTGGTTGATGCGCCGGATTGGGTGTTGTTGAAACTGATCGACCCGCTGCCAAACTTGGCATTGGCGGGGGTCGAGTCAACAACGGCATTGTTGTAGAACGTGATGCCGGATGTCCCGATCTGATTGGCGGCGGATTGGCCGGAATCGGGGGATTCACCGGTCACCAGAACCTTGGCGGCTTGGGATGAGGCGGTAAAACCGCCCAGAATCAGGCCGACCGACAGGGCCGACACGACGATGCGATTACGAGACTGCATGATACGGACCTCCATAAAATGGAAACTACCGGATGGTGTGAACGACATCGCTCACCGATACCACCGGGTTCTTAAATTGCTGTTTCGTTGTGGTTTGGTAATCCACTGAACATCATCCAATTGGATCGCATTGGCCGGCTGGTTTTGGCCGACCCAGAGTGAAATTCGCAGTTGGGTCACCTCGGCCGGCTTGATCGCCCCAAACATCGGCGACAGTGAGACGATGCACTCCTGCCAACCATCCGCCTGGCGGACCACATGAAACTGACTGCCATTTTTGGCGAACAGGTCGTTGCCGATGTAAATGCCGCTTTGTGAGACGGCCTGCGGGTCGCTCAGGTGAATCCAGAATGAGAGTTGGGTGGCATCGGGCGGGCATTTGACGGGCACATCCAGAATCAATCTGGCGCTGCCGGCCGGGTTTGATTTTGGCAATGACACCTCCAGCACGCTGTCATGTGCTGGGTCGGTGGTCTTGATGGTTTTGGCCGTCGCCGAGGCGGAGAAATTCTCGCCGGAGATGCGCCATTGGTTGTCGGGCTGGCCGGGATCGCCCGTAAACGAGTCGATCATCACCGGCGAACTGTTGGGAGTGATCGCATCCATCGCCAGAAGCACCGGCGACATGCCATCGCACTGGGTTGTCTGGAAAACCACGTCGCGGATCACTTTGTCGGGCGCGGGGTTGTGCCAGGTCTGTTGCAGCAGGATGAGCCTTGCGCCGGCGTCGGTGGTTCCCTGATAGGCAATCCGCCCTTCAAACGTGCCGTAGGGGGCGTTCCAATCGGTGATGTTCCAGTTGTATTTCAATTCGATTGTCGCATTGGATCCATCCGTATAATTGATGAGATAGCGGCCGATAACCGGCTTTTTGGTCATTTCCTCCGGAATTTTGTTCCACTGGTCATAATGGAAGGGGCGGTCGCATGTCTGCGTGAAACGAAGTGCCACGGCACTGCGGTTGATGGGAATCGTGACAGCGTTGATAGGCAGTCCATCTCCCTGGGCGCCGCTGAGAGTGATCGCATTGTCGCCGCTTTGATTGGACTGGAGGGAGATGCCCACCGAGGATAATTCCGCCAGTGCCTTGGTCATGGTTTGTGAAGCAAAGGCGTTGGGTGGCAGGCCGAATCGGCTGTTTAACCCACCCTTCAAATCAGCAGCGACGGCGGTTGTAGCGGCGTAGGAGGCCGGCGAGTTGATGGCCGAGGCAAATTCCCCCACCAGGTCTTGCGACACCTCATCCAGATCGGCCGGCTGCACTTTCCAGCCGCGCATGGCCGACAGCGTGGTGGTTGCCCAGGCGGCCGGCGTGACCGATGAGAAGTCATCCCATGATTCCACATCGTTCCAGAAGGTGAGCATGATCCCCTTGCCGCGTGGATTGCCCTGTATGGCAGCGGGCATGGAGGCCACGTTTTGCGGCCGCTGATAGGAGGAACCGATGAGGTCGAAGCCCTTGTCGGTGAACCATTTCGTCTGTGATTCAAATCGTTCCCCCAGCACCATGGAATAATCCCAATAGTCGATCAACACATCCTTGGGAATCTGGTCGATGATCTCCCATCCGAAGGGTGGTTTTTTGTCACTTTCCGGGCTGCGATGCGTGAAGGCGTCGTTATAGATGATGGGGCGAATGTGATGTGATTGCAGTTGCCTGCAGATGGTTAGCACGGCATCGCGATAGAGCGCGACACTATCCTTTTTGCTGCAAATGGGGCAGGTGGCGAAGGGGCCGTCAACGACTTCATCCAGACCGATGTGGAAATATTTCGGTTGAAAAATGTCGATCTGCGCCTCGATCATGTCATGGACGAGCTGGACGGCCTGCGGATTGGAGGGGCAATACTGAGAATTCCAGACGCCGACGATCGTTGCCTCCTTCAGCTTCTCATATAGCGCCTTGTTGGAGTGCAACCATGCCACATGGCTGATCGTCTGGAGATAGGGAACCAGTTCCACATGGTATTGACGGGCGTATTTCACCAGTTCGACCAGATTTTCCTTTGTGAAGGCGGGTGTTGCGCGATCGGGGAATGTCACAAAGTCGTATGTCAGATTGTCGGCCACATCGACGACCAGGATGTTCATCTTCAGCGATGAGAAGCCGCGGATGAGGGCCTTGAGATTGTCGAGGGAAGCCTGGCCAGGCCGGATGAAACGCCAATTCAGATACGCGGCGCGCCAGCTTTGGTCGGGCCAATCGGAAATGCGCGTGACGCCGACATGCAGGCCTGTTTGGTCGATCCGCATCAACTGCAGGAGCGTCTGGAGTCCATAATAAACACCAGCCGGAGATGGGGCAGAGAGATCAATTCCTGTGGGAGATACATCCAGCACATATCCATCCGCGGACTGTGCGGCAACCGGAGAATTCTTTTCGACATGAAGTCGGATAACCCGTGATTTTCCAACCTCCGTTGACTGATGAACCATCAACTCGATGCCGTGACGATCAATGATGCCCCGCCGCAACACATCGGCCTCAAATTGCAGATCACCTTGAAATACAATGACGACATCCGGCGAAACCGCAAAGACCCCCGTGGCATCCGAACGCTGCTGGACATCGGGTGTCAACGCAGGCCCCGCAGACCATGCGGCCCGGGCGATTCCCGCAAGCAGGATCAGGGCAAGCGTGATGGAAATCGATGGTTTCATTGGTTAATCAGCCGTGTCGAAAAACCTATTGGAAATTGGAATCCACTCTCCAGTAATAACTCAGCTTGCCGGTCCAGGGCGCACCGTAAAAAGGGGAGACCACATCGCTGCGATTGAGCGACTCCACATGTCCATCGGCGAACAGGATGCTGGTCATCTTGTCGCCGTTGTGGCGCGCGGCCGGCAGGTATCGGGCAGAATAGCCGTTGCCGGAGTCGATCAGCGAGCGGTATTGGACACCCGTGGGGGTCGAGACCCCCTGTCCGTCGGCGACCACAATCTTGTCGGTGGCATGACGAAGGTAGGTGATTTTGATGCGGTTGGTGGTCTTGGTTCCGGTTGTTTCGTTGTAGTATCCCAAGATGCTGTTGTAACCGTAGGAGATGTCCCTCCATCCAAATCCCGGATCGGGCACTTCGGGACAGACCCAGACGGGGGATTTGGCCGACCAGTTGGCCTGTTGATTGGAAATGAGATACTTGTCGATCTTCTCAAACCAGAACCGGGGCATGCTGCCCATGGGTGTTCCATTGTCCCATGATGGCAAATATCCATGATTATCCCCGTAATACATGGCAAAGGCCATGCCAACCTGCTTGAGATTGGACTGGCACGCAACGCTCATGGAGGCCTGTCGGGCCTTGTTCAGGGCGGGCAACAGCATCGCGATCAGAACGGCTATGATGCCGATGACGACCAGCAGCTCGACCAGGGTGAACGCGGTTTTTCGCATCATGTACCTCCATTGAGTTGAATGTCGGATTGCCGGATGACCAGTTCGGGCTGAATGAGCAGGTTTGTATTGCCGGCGTTCTTGTCGGTTGCGTTCAAAAGCAGTTCAACCGCAGCCATGCCTATCTTTGCATAAGGTTCACGGCTGACAGTGACGGCCGGCCAGGGAAGGGATGCGGCCTCGGTGTCGCTGGCACCGACGATGGACAGGCCGCGCGGGATTTCAATGCCGCGAAGGCGGGCCGCCATGGACAACTCGATCGCCTCGGTGGCAAACCGTGTAATGATCGCCGTCGCCGGAAACGCTCCGGCCAAAGCTTCATCGAGAACGCCGTTCATGATGCCGTTGACACGATCTAAATGACCTGAAACAAAATCAGACCACGGCCTGGTGATGAATTGCGGCTCCAACCCCGCAATCCGCATCGCGTTGCAATAACCCTGTGCAATCGCCCATCCCGCCGCGAATGGCTGTGCGTCGCCGGGACGGTCAAATTCGGCATTGGTAAAATGGACAATTCGACGATGTCCCAAGGCAATCAATCGCTCGGCCAACATGGCCCCCGAGTGGATGTAATCACTGCGGACGGCGGGCAGACCCTCGCTGACACGATGGTTTAATTGTATGACCCGGCAATGTTCGGCCGCGATATCACGCAACACCTGCTCGTTGTTCTCACCATTAAGATTGACGATGGGCATGACCATCAGGCCATCCACCTTGCAATCGAGCGCCAATTGCAGATGGCGGCGTTCCTCGGCCAAAGTGTCATCATGGACAAAGGTGAGGACCGAATAACGATGCCGGGCGGCCTCGGCCTGCGCTCCGGCCAGGACTTCCATCACCCGAAACTGCGATTGTGGAGCAACCAATGCCAGTAAAAACGATTTGTTCATGACCAACCCACGGGCGGTACGGTTGGGGCGATAACCAAGCTTGGCGGCGATCTGTCTGACACGCTGACTGGTGGCGGGAGCAATCCGACTGTCGCCGGACAAGGCCATCGAGGCCGTGCCCAGTGCAACACCCGCCTGGCGGGCAACTGTGACGATGGAGACGCGTTTGGGTCGCATAGCCATTCCCGTTGAAACATTTCAATCAATGAATTGAAACCTTTCAATTACGCGACGGACTATACCCCACCCAGACGATATGTCAAGAATATTATTGTCTGCGATTACCCTACCGGCACAATTTGTGCATACGCCATTATTATCGAAAATACCAGTTTTGCATCAGATCGCCACTGGTAGGGCAGCTTCCAGTTGCGTGTGGATGCGGTTTCGGCCGCCGTCTTTGGCTTTGTAGAGGGCGGCATCGGCCAGGGCGACCAATTGGTCGGCGTGGGTGGGTTTGTTGGCTGACAGTGAGCTGACCCCCACCGACATGGTGACACCGGCCGGTCGGCGTAGCAGTTGGGCCGTGGCGGCGAGGTATTGTTCGCGGATGCGCTGGGCGACGTTGGCCGTCTCATTGGCGTCGGCGTGCGGCAGCAATAATACGAATTCATCACCCCCATAACGGGCGGCAACGTCCATTCGGCGCATGTTGGCCAGGATCACCTTGCCGGCCATCACCAGCAATTGATCACCCACCTGATGTCCATAACCGTCGTTGAGCTGTTTGTATCCATCCAAGTCGATCATGGCACACGACAAATCGCTGGGATAACGCTGTGCCTCTGCAAAGAGTTGATCCAGCACCCGGCTGAAATGCCGGCGGTTGTACAGGCCGGTCAATGGATCGGTCGCGGCCAGCTCCTCCACCCGTTGCAATGATTCTTCAAGCTGCGTGTTTTTATTGCGAACCTCCGTCAGGGCCGCTTCCAGTTCCTGTCGAAGCGAGTCGTTTTCGTGCATGACTTTGGCGACCGTGAGGCTCTTTTCCACCACCAGCGGGATGGTGAAGAGGTAATCGCCGAATTTGACGACGTAATCGGTGGCCCCTTTTCGGATCGCCTCGGCCGCGAAATGGCCCACATTTTCGCCCGTGACCATGATCACCGGCGTGGAACAGCGCTGGCGAATCTCGGCCAGAAGATCCATCCCATTGGCGTCCGGCAGGTTGTAGTCGGTCAAAATCAGGTCGAACGAACCCAATTCCTGTGTCAGTGCGGCCTTGCGGCTGTCGGCACCGACGACGGTGTCGCGTCCGAAGTAATCTTCGAGCGTTTCGCGAATCAGTTCCAACTGATCCGCATCATCTTCGATGACCAGGAGCTTGAGCTTCCGCACGAATCGACCCTTTCTTTGACCTTTGGAGCGACCCTCCGGGCCGCCGTCATTATTGATTTACGATATACCGACCGTTCATCCAAAAGAGACCCATTCGGCCCTTATCGCCGACAGGCTGACGCCGGCAGATGGCGCTCCGGATATTGATGGATCGTCAGCCAATAATTGGTGCTGGCCAGCACCGTTCGCAAAAACTGCTCGGCGTTGGCGGGCTTGAGCGTATAGCTGTTGGCCCCGTTTTCGGCGGCGAGTTTCATCTGCCCCTCATCACTGACGCCGGTCATCATCACCACCGGAATGTCGCGCAGTTCGGGCGATGCCTTGATCTGCCGCAGCACTTCCTGCCCGTCCATTTCGGGCATTTCGATGTCCAGATAAATCAACCCCGGCCGGGGAGCATCGGCATATCGGCCGCGCCGATGCAGGAATTCCATCGCTTCCCGGCCGTTGCTCACCTCGAAGATCGAGTTGCTCACCTTGCATTCGGTGATGGCGTCGCGAATCAGCATCCGGCAATCGGGATCGTCATCGACCAGCAGAATCGTGATCGAAGGCATCTCCTGTCGATGCTTGTTCGCGGGCTGAAGTTTGGTTGGTGTCAATGTCATCATGATGCACTCTCCATCAATTCGGGTTCGCTTGATTTCCTTCTCGTGGCCGATCCACCCTGCAAGGCCGGAACGTGCTGGCCATTGATCGTGAATCGGAAGGTGCTCCCCTCCTTGGGTTTGCTTTGCACCCAGATCGTGCCGCTGTAGGTTTCGATGATGCTTTTGACGCTGGCCAGACCGACACCCTTGCCGGTGATTTGCTGCGAGGCGGCCTGTTTGCCACGTCGAAAGACATAGAATATCTTGTCGGCATCCTCCGGCTCGATCCCCATGCCGGTGTCGCGAACGTAAAATTCCGCCTCCGACTCGCGCAGCTCACAACCGACATGAATCTCGCGCAGGCTTCCCTCACCCATGTATTTGATGGCGTTGTCGATCAGGTTCTGAAAGACCTGCCGCAACCGCGACCGCTCGCAATTCAACACCGGCAGCCGGCCGTCGATGATCAGATCGATCCGGCGATCCTTCAGGTCGTTCTCAAAAACGCCCGCCAGATCATTGACCATCGCATGAATTTCAACCGGCTCCATCTTCTGGCGGCGGGTTTTGATGCGCGACAATTCCAGCAATTCACCGATCAAACCCGTCTCCACCTCGACGTTTTTCTGGATGCGTTCCAGTCGATGAATCACATCCTCATCAAACTGGCCGCGATATTTCATCATCAGCATCGCCGCCATGCCGGAAATGTTGCGCAGCGGGGCATTGAGATCGTGCGACACGGCCCGCAGAAAATCCTCTTTTTCCGCGATCTCCGCACTCAGGCGTTTGTTGGCGGAGACCAACTGCGCGGTACGCTGTTCGATTCGATCTTCCAGGTCCTGATTGGCCTGTTCCAGGTCCTTTTGCTGAGAGTGGATGGTCTTGACCATCTCGTTGAACGACCGCGCCAGCGTGCCGATGATATCGGGCCGATGGATCGCCACCTGTGTGGACAATTCACCTCCGGCGATCTTGTCGGTGGCGCTCACCAGTTGGCGGATGGGATGAAAGATTCGATGCACCAAAGCGAAAACAATCGGCAGACTGAGCAAAAACACCGCCCCGCCGATCAGACTCACCATGATGTTGGTGCGCTTCAGATGTTGCAATTGACTTGAATCGGTACGGCTGACCGAAACATATCCGATCAACCGGGTGCCGGTCTCGCGCGTCGTTGTGCCGACCGCTTCCGTTCTTGCCTGCGTCAACTGCAACACCGGCGCGGTCACCTGCGCATAATTGCCGATCACCGGCGAAGACCCATGCACCACCTGCATCAACCGCTGCGTGTTCTGTTTGATCCTCGGCAACAAATCCGGATCGTGCATGGCATAATCGGGATCCTGACAGGCAAATGAGATCGGATTGCCGGCGGCATCGTAAAACGCCACCGACACAATTTCGCGATTTTTCAGCAAATCCTTGCTGATGCGCGTCAATTCCGCGATATCATTCTCCTCCAGCGGCGTCTCGCTGGCCTTGGCCAGCGTCTGGGCGATCTCGGCGGATGTTTCGCCCATGACATGATCGAACATCCGGCGTGTTTCACCGGCGAACAACAAATAACTGCTGACCAGCGCCAACAGGAGCAAAAACGCGAAACTCAGGATCAGCTTTCCTTGCAGCCCGATGCGCGCACAGAATCGTCGAAACCGGTTTGTTCGCTCCTCCCACGAGCGGATCACCGGCTCATAACTGACCTGATTGGGCGGCACTGGATTCATGGGCATTTACACTGTTTGCTCTCATTTTCATCGTCGTGTAAGCATGGTGGGTTAAGTGCCATACATGGGAAACAACAGTATTGGGTGACATTTTGTCGCGGGATTGGATTATGGGACTTGAAAACAGGCCTGACATCACAACCACCCGTTCGCTGACGGAGTTTTTGGACCGTCAAGCCGACGCCGCCTGGCCGGCCGCCGAACGACAATCGGTCGGCCCGTGGGTGTTGCGCGCCGCCTCCGGGGTCACTCAACGGGCCAACAGCGTGTTGACCAGCGGACACGCGATGTCTGATTCTTGCGATGTACGAGATTGGATCGCATCCGCGGAGGCGTTTTATGCGGATCGATGGTTACCGGTGATCTTTTATTTGTCGCCGGCGGCCGTGCCGACCAATTTAAGCCCTGAATTGGAACAACGCGGCTATCAGGTCAAAGAATCGGCCGAAGTCTGGACCGCGCCGGCGGATCGGCTGACACAACCGGCTGAATCTGACAACTTGCAGGAAATTGCTTTGTCCGACAGGCCGGATTCGGGTTGGATTGATTGTGCCTTCGATGAGCCAATTCAACGCCGCCGGGTTCATCAGCAGATCGTCCAATCCATCACACGACAAAGGGTGTTCGCTTCAATACGACGTGACAAATTAACGGTGGCGTGTGGATTGGCGGTCTCGGCCCAAGGGTGGACCGGCATCTTCTGCATGCACACCCATCCGGCCCATCGCCGCCAAGGTCACGCAGCTGCGATTTTGGCAACTCTGGCCCACTGGTCAATCCAGCAAAACGCGCCACAGATGTATCTGCAAATGGTCGCCGACAATCTGCGGGCGAAAAGTCTGTATCAACGCTGCGGATTCCAATTCGCTTATCCGTTTCACTTTCGGAGTAAAAGCCAGATGGATTCGCCCGATGTGCGTTAATCTTCCCCTTTCACGCGAATATCGATCAATGTTGTTCGTTGTATGCGCGCGGGGATCACAACCAATACCTCTCCATCTTCCATGCGGACCCATTGATCCACCAATCGCCCTTCAATTGTCACTTGCACCTTCCCTGCCGGCAGGCCGGCGATTTCCAATACCGGCAACACCACACTTGCGGTGTGCGGCGTCAGTCTGATCTGCATTCTCGATCCGGTTGACTTTAACTGATACGCGCCGCGACATTCGTTGTATCCATCATGGTTGGCATCGCCGGGTGTGGACCGATTGAGCTTTCCCGATTCATCCAGCACCTGTACTTCGGCCGGGTTTTCGTGCTGCTGGGCGATTGTCTGGCCCAACTGCTCCATCGAACCCATCGGGCGATAAACCCCATCCCAAAACGCACGACCATCGGGATAGATGCACAGGGTTTTGGATTTGTCTTCGGATGTGAACAACGCCCGCAACGCGTTGACCTGCTGAACGACCCAACCATTGGAAGCGGATTCGGGCGTGTCCAGCGCGAAACGGAAACGCCCCGGCGCATCCCCATCAATCGCAAACCCCCGGCGAACGATTTTCCAACCTTCCAATTGCGAGTCGGCCGATGTGGTGTCCACCAAAACCTGGCGGTTGTCCACCAGCATCACGTCATCGAGATAAATCGCCGCCGATCCATCCGTGTGGATTTGCATCATGCCCATCGGCAGGTTGGGATCCAATTTGGTCAGGTCAATAAATACGGCCGTCCATTGTCGCGCGGGGATGGGAATGTCGCGACGGCCCAATGATTTTTCGCCTGCCAGATAGGACGTGTGAAGCGTAAGTGGTTGTTCCGTATAAACATACGCGCCAACCAGCGTCCAATCACCCGGAAATTTCCGGCCGCGTAATAAGGATGACAGCTTGATGTCGATGCTCTGCGCGCCGGCGGGTATCGCCAGACTGCCATGCCCGGCATGGGCGATCTGCGTATCCCTCTTTCCCGTGTTCGGCCCGCAATCCACGAAAACCCTGTCTGATTCGGACTCAAAACTCAGCAACACATCGTATCGTCGCCATTGTGATTGATCGTCCAATCGCCGCAATTGGATGCCGATCGGTTCGGTGGCAACAGCTCCCTTTTTGCCACTCGCGCAGCCGATCATCCCCATCATCGCCAACAGAATAATTCCACATCCCCCCCGCCACCGACAGTTTGAACGATTCATTTTGTCCCCCACTATGGATTGACGAAACATTCACCAGCCGATGGGGCTTTGGTGATTTTCTTCATCTGTTGAAGCTGCCCGATCAGTGTTTGCCACCGTTCATTGGTCATTGTGCCAAGACCATGCTCGCGGGTTTCATCTGTTTCGATCAAGGGCTTTTGCGCCTCGGCGGCGGCAGCGAATGTCTGTGCATCCATTTCCTTGTTCAACGATCCCATCATGGCATTGGCGGCCTTGGGATTATCCAGATAGGACCGCCAACCCTGGCGCGTCGCGGCGATGAAATCTTCAACAGTCTTGCGGTTGTTTTTCAGAAAATCGCCGCGCGTCACCACGATGCCGGCGTACGGATTAAACCCCGAATCGGCGATCAGAAAGACCTTGGGATCGGCCCCTTGCGTGCGCGCGGCCAGCGGCTCGGCCGTGATGAAACATTGCTGTGAAAAATCGGGTGATGCCATGAATCGCACGATGCTGTAATCATACGGCACAATCTGCGTACGCACCGGCGTGTACTTTTTTTCCAGAAAATCGACATACGCCAACCCCGGCTGCACCGCCAATGTGCCCGGCGACCGCAGTACGTCGCCGATTTCCTTAAATCCGCGCGATTCGTGGGTCATGATCCCCTGTGGATTGGTCTGATAGACCGCGAAGAGGGCCACGATGTCGATTCCCTGGCTGCGCGCGGTGACGATCTCATCGGCCGCCATGATGCCGAACTGCGCCTTGCCGGCCGCCACCAGTTGGGTGACATGTTCCGGGGCCGATTCAATCGTGACATCCAAGGCGTGATTTTTGTACAGGCCCTGCTCCTGGGCCGTATAAAACCCGCCGAATTCCGGCTCCGGCTTCCAGTTCAATATCAATTTCACCGCCGAACCATTGCCGGAATTGGTGGAACTTGAATCGGTTGAACGTCTGTCGCAACCGATCAGCAACAAACCCGCAAGCAACAATAAAACTGACCGAGATTTAATAACCATCATGCAAGACTCCTTCATGCGGTGACATCGACCACCTGATTTGTCGGCTCATGTTCTCGCCGAGGCGTGCCATCGACGCAACATCCAATACCCGCTGAAGTTCACGATGGCAAACAATGCCAGCCCCAGCAACGACGCCGCCGCCACGGCGGCAAAGACCAGCGGGGTTTGCAGGTTTCGGCTGGCCGATTGAACCAGCAGGCCCAATCCCTGTTGATCGAAGGTTCCGGCAACAAATTCACCCACCACCGCCCCGATCACCGCCAGCCCCGATGCGATGCGCAGGCCGGTAAATACATTCGGCAAGGCGGCCGGCAGTTTCAAGCGAAACAGCGTCCGAATCGGTCCCGCCCCATACAACCGAAACAAATCCCTCAATCCGGGATCAACCGACCGCATTCCCGCCAGTGTGTTGGCGATCACCGGAAAGAGTGAAACGATAAACGCCGAAACCGTCACCGATGCCAACCCATACCCCAGCCACAACACCAGCAATGGCGCGATGGCGACCAGTGGAACGGTCTGTAAAAAGACTGTGAACGGATAAAACGCCCGCTCGATCCATTTCATGCTCGACAACGCGATGCCGACGATCAGACCAACCAGCACACTCAACCCAAATCCCAGCAGCGCCGCGGTCGATGTGTGGGCCGTGGCCGTCAACAGATCGCCCCACCGATCAACAGCGGCGCGAAAAATATCGCTGGGCGCTGGCACTTTCCACGCCGGCACGCCAAGCCGCCGCACGATCTCCTCCCACAAGATGTGCAGCAGCACAAACGTCACCAACGGCGGCCAAATCACCTGCCAGGACTTTCGCATTTATGCCGACCCCCATTCCAGGGCCTTGTACAGCACCCGGCATTCCTGCATGAAGACCGGCTCGGTGCGAATCCACGCGCCGCGCATTTCGGGCAGGTCGCTTTGATGGTTCAGAACGATCCGGCCCGGCCGGCGCGACATCACAATCGCACGGCTCGACAAAAAGACCGCCTCATGCACCGTATGCGTGACAAACAGCACCGTCATCCGACGCTCCTGCCACAGGGCATACAACTGCTCATCCAGCATCTGGCGGGTTAATTCATCCAGCGAACCAAACGGCTCATCCATCAACAACAGTTCCGGCTCCGTCACCAGCGCCCGCGCCAACGACACCCGCATCTTCATCCCACCCGACAGTTGATTGGGATACCGCCGACTCGCATCGGCCAAACCCACTTTTTCAATGGCCGCTTTGGCCGATTCCCGACGGCGCGATTTGGATTCCCCGCGCAACTCCAGCGGCAAAGCGACATTGTCGATCACATTTCGCCAAGGCATCAGATGTGGGTCTTGAAAGACATAGGCGATGCCGCCACGCGATGGCATCTCCCGCGAACCCACATGAACTTCGCCGCTGTTGGGATGATCCAAGCCGGCCACAAGCCGCAACAAGGTTGATTTGCCACACCCCGAAGGCCCCAGAATCGCCAGAAATTCGCCGGCCTGAACGGATAAATTCAGGTTCTCCAGCGTCAACACCCCACCCTCAAACCGCCGTGTAATTCCCCGCAATGACACGGCCGGCGCCCCCCCGCCAATCTGAACCGGTTCAGTCATAAGTTATATCGCCGATTGGGCCGGCTGCGCCCGCGAAGTCAGCCGCTGCAATATCCGATTGCGCGCTTCCGCGGGTGAAAAACGACGGGTCGTGATGTGCATCGATTGAAGTCCACGCACTGTCGATAGCATAAACCCGGCGTGGTCCAGCACTTCCGACCAACGCTCATCCTCGGTCGAATTGATGTCCAGCAGCGGATCAACCAACTCATCGGCCACACTGAAAATCCGCAGGCGAACCTCATGTTCCAGCCCGATGTCATGATCGCCACACAACGACGCCAATCGTTCCGCCGACAGACACAACCGCACGCTGCCGGCCGTCACGCCAGGTTCCTGCTGAAATTTTCGGGCGTCGGAAAATGCAAATCGCCCCCGTCCCTCCGGCGTGGTCAGATGCGAAAAGACCCCCAGCAATTCACCCGCCTGCAATGGCCCATCCAATCGGGCGACGATCTGCTGGTCCTCTTCCAACAACGCGGCCGTCACTTCGCCGATCAATTGCCGCAATTGCGACTGGCGAAAGCTCTTGTCCAATGACCGGCTCTGCTCATCATTTTCAAGAATCAGAATTTCAAACGCATTGGCATCCGCCGGCCAGATGAATTCCAACCCGCCGCGCGGACCATGAGCGCCCCATGCGGCATTGGACTCCGCCTGCGCGACATCGAACTGGTTGATGCGGACAATCATGGTCTAATAGTTATCGAGCAACCGCGGACAACACCGGTTCAAAGGTTGCCCCCGGCAAACAGGTCACGTTCACCATCGCACCAAGGACAATCGGGCCGTTGACCAGATCAAACGCATCCGGGTCGGCGGGCAATTCCACGATGATTGGCACGCCGGCCTGAAGGACAATGCGATTGTCGCTCGCCCAGCGGACCCGGCCTTGCACAATCCGGGGTGGCCCGAAAATCGGAACAACAAATGATCCGCCGCTGGGAACAGTCCAGATTTTGCGTGCCGTGACTCGGATCAGCCCTTGAATGATGGTCGATTCGGCTTTGATGGCGGCCCCTTTGGCCCCTTCCAGATGCAGTTCATAAGTTGTTTCCACCGGGGCAAATACGATCCGTCCATCATTGATGCCGGTCACTTTGCCGCGTGCGGGAAAATCAGTTTCAGACGCCATGGTTCTCCTGTGGGAAAATTCGTCGAATTACTATAGGTGCGGTCCGGCAAAAGGAAAAGGAACAACACCCTATTTGGCGGCAATATCGGACGATATTTCATCCGCCGAGCGCAAAAATCGTGCCAGCCAACCCCCATTTCGGGCCAGATCGCCCGGCGGGCCGGACTCCACAATCCGCCCGTTTTCAATCACATAAACCTGATCCGCCTGCTGAATCAGACTGGGTCGATGGCTGGTCAAAACCGTCGTCCGCCCCACCATGAGCCGATCCAGCGCCGCGATGATGGCGGCCTCCGAATCGGGTTCCACGCTGCTGGTTGGCTCATCGAGCAGCAGAATCGTCGGATTGGCCAGAAAGGCGCGGGCGATGCTGATGCGTTGTTTCTGGCCGCCGCTGAGACGAATGCCGCGCTCGCCCACCTTGGTGTGATACCCGTTGGGCAAGGAATTGATAAACCCGTGGGCATTGGCGGCCTGCGCTGCCAATACAACCTGCTCCATGGTCGCCTGCGGATGGCCATAGCGGATGTTGTCCAGGATGCTGTCGTTGAACAAAAATGTCTCCTGCTGCACCAGGGCAAAATGTTTTCGCAGGCTTTCCCGTCGAACCTGTCGCAGATCATGCTGATCCAGCGTGATGGCCCCTTCGGTGGGGTCATAAAAACGAGGCAGCAAACTCAGGATTGTGCTTTTGCCCGATCCGCTGGGGCCGCAGAGGGCAACCGTCTGGCCGGGTTGGATATTGAGTGTAATCCGGTGCAACACCTGAGGGGCGGAATTGGCCGAGGCTTCGATGGGGTATTGGAAGGAGACATCGCGCAACGACAATTCCCCGCGAACGGCCGGCAGATCGACCGCATCGGATGCATCGGGCAATTCATCGGGTGCATCGAGAACTTCAAATATCCGAGTCGCCGCCGCGAGGGCGCGTTGCACCATGTCATTGACGCGGGCCAGGGTCTGGATCGGCCCGAACAAACGCCACCAATAGCCGCGAAACGCCACCAGGTTGCCGGCGGTGAAACTGTAATCCTTCAGCATGTAATACCCCCCCACGCCGATCATGAAGACGTTGCTGAAAAAACCCACCACCCTGCTGAATGGGAAGAAAATGCTCCGGGCATTGATCGCCTTGATCTGCTGGTCGTAATAGGCCTGTGTCGAATCGTGAAATCGCCGGGCCTCGGCCTGTTCGCGGCCGAAAATCTTGATGACCAGAATGCCCGACAGGTTTTCCTGCAATCGTGTGGAGATATCCCCCAGCCGATTGCGAGTGGCGGTGTAGATGGGGCGAATGTGCTTGTTGAAAAATCGCAGCAGAAAATAGACCAGAATCAACGGCGCCAAGGAGGCGCTGGCCACCCGCCAGTCGATCATCATCACGATCACCACGGTGATGACCCAGATCAGCCCTTCGCTGATGATCTGGTCGATGCCGCCGACGATGAACAATTGCAGCTCATCAACATCCCCCATCGCCCGGCTCATCAGGTCGCCGGTGCGCTGACGCTGGAGATACCCCAGGCTCTGGGTTTGCAGTTTGTGGTAGACGCGGTTGCGCAGTTTCAGGATGAATTTCTGGGCGATGCGATTGAGCAGGTTGGATTCGATGGTCCCCAGCGCCTCGCCGACAAGGTAGACGACAAACATCCATGTCGTCGCCGAGATCAGCAGATGAAAACGGTCGGTGATCCACCCATCAAATGAAAAGAGTTTGCCCAACCACGTCTGGTTGGTGGCGCGATGGGAGAGGACCACCACATCCGTCACCCATTGCCAGACCAGCGGGGCGAATAGTTCACATGGGGCCGACATCAGCAGCAGGATCAGGCCGATGCCGATCCCCGGCCAATGGGGGCGCAACAGCAGCAATAGCCGTCGAAAAACCGGGCCGGGATGGCGCTGGGGTGTCGGATTGGCGGATTCGGTCATGGCGAAATCGCTCATCAGGGCCAATCTTAGCGAATCTGCGGCCGATTGTGGCCTCTTGCCGACAAAAGAGAGGTGAATACATCCGATTGTGAGCAATCATCGCGGGGGATACGGCAGGGTTTTATCCTGTTGGTGGCGCTTTTGGCGTTGACGGCGGCGGGGAAGGCGATTTTGTACGACACGCTGGACCCGGATTGCTTCTGGCATCTGAGGGTGGCCGAGGCGCTGCACCGACAGGGGATCGGCCCGCTGGTGGATGATCTGTCATTCGCATCGAACAAGACGCCGTGGACACCCTATTCGTGGCTGGCGGAATTGGGAATGAAGTGGGTGTGGGACATGGGCGGTTATCGTTTGGCTGTGGCGACACAGGCGATAATGCAGGCGGGAATTGTCATCCTGCTGGCGATGATTGGATGTGCGGCGGCCATCGGTCGACCGGAGCGGGCGCGATATTTATCCATCATCCTGCTGACGGCGTTTGGGATGGCCATGATGCTGCCCTATTTGAGCTTTCGGCCGGCGACGGCGGCGATTTTGCTGCTGGGGATCATCTTCTGGCTGATCGTGCGGGATCGGCAGTTGAATTGGAGATCCAAGGAGGGCCGGTTGGCAGGACAAACGCATGTGAATTTTAGCGGCGATCATTTTACCAGCGGAGCTTCTTTATTCCCTCCCCCGGTAATCCGGGGGAGGGTTAGGGAGGGGGTTCTTACACGAATTTGGCGAAACGAACCCCCTCCCCAGCCCTCCCCCGGAATACCGGGGGAGGGAGAAAAAATACACGCGTTTGCCTTGGTCTGGGCGGCGATACCACTGACGATTCTGCTGACCAACATTCATCTATATGCCGTGTTCGTGCCGGTGATGTGCGGCGTGGTCGTTGTCGGAGCGATTTGGAACCGTCAATGGCATCTGGCTCGCCGATATGGATTGTTGACGGCGGCGTGTGCCATCGGATGTCTCTTGACCCCGATGCTCAAGGGGACGATCCAGACGGCCTGGTTTTATCAGCACACCGACGCGATGGTGGCCGGGCCGATCATCGCCGAGATGCGGCCTTTTCTGGATGGGACAGGCGGGAAAATCCTTGGGGTGATGATTCTGCTGATGATCGCGGCGGCCGTGCGATATCGTAAACAGCTCGATCTTTCGGACTGGCTTTGGCTGGGGTTGGGATTGGTGCTTCTGTTGCGGCTGGGGCGGTTCGCGCCGTTGTTTGCGATCCTCTCCATGCCGGCGTTCGCGCGAGGGTTGCAATTTTTGTCGGATCGTGTGCTGGATCGACCGATCCTGCGGGGAGCATTGGCGGGTGTGTTCATCATCGGCCTTGTGCGGGTGGGAATGGCGTTTCCGCGAACGGGCAATGGCATGGATCAATGGCTGAATCGCCACGGACCAGAGACGCCCGGCTATCCAACTTCGGCGGCGGATTTTGTGCAGATGAATGTCCATCCGCGCACCGGGCATCTGATCAATGAATTCACTTGGGGTGGGTATCTGTCATGGAGATTGGGAGGGCAATATCAGGTGCTGCTCGATGGGCGAACACAACTGTATTCACAGGATTTCTGGCGGTCGGCTTATCTTGGGGATGAAATACAGCGGTCAAAATGGCTTGATCAAATCGAGGCGGATGCGGCCGTGCTGCCAACCGAACGAAGCATCTTCTCATCCATCCTGATCGATCACGGTTGGACCATCGCCTATCGGGATCAACGGGCACAGATCCTGCTTCCGCCATCGGCACAAGTGGCGGATGTGAAATAAAAAAAGTGCCGGGTGGGGATCAGCTTCCCGTCCACCCGGCACTTCCATGTCAACATCCGTCATCACATCGTTTCCGCGTACTGGGCAATATGACGCGGCACGGGATAATGTTTCATTAAAAATTCCTGAAGCTGCTCACGCTCGGCAATCACCATGTAGACTGGATCTTCGACACTTCGCGTGGCGAAGTTGAGCGCCCGCACCAGATTGTCGCTGTTGGTCGCCATCTGGATTTCGCTCCCCTCCTGATTCAACGGCAACAGGTGAAACTGCCACGCCTGTCGGCGGTTGATCCGACGCAGGCAGTCGATCTCGATCTCCTGCTCATCCAGATCCACCACACCTGCCAGCCGGACGTATTGCTCAACCCACGCATCTTCAATCGCGTTGGGGCTGAGACCATAAAGCCGCTCAGCCAGGTCTCCAAATGGACGGTGCGACCTTCGTTGCAACGCCAGGATGGTATTCACCTGCGATGCCGACAGGAGGCCCTGTTCGACCAATAATTCTCCGATTCGTATGCCTTTCACGCCTTCTCTCCCTGAAAATGGACGGCATTTTGCCGCCCATTATCTATCGGCTTGATCGGCATCGAAATTCGGTGAGACTCTTAAGGATTCGATTCAGGCGAACCGTTCCACCCGGAATGGGGCTGGATCAAACGCCGGCGGACGGTCCAATAGCAAATCGGCCGCCAATCGGGCGGTTCCGGGGGCGGATTGCAACCCCAGCATCTGGTGTCCGGCCGCGATCAGCAAATTGGGCAGTTTTGGCACCCGCCCGATGATCGGCACACCATCGGGGGTGCAGGGGCGCAGGCCACGCCAGATTTCCTTGACCTCCAGCGGCTGGGGAAGTTCCAATAATCCGGCCGACCCGCGCAAAATCGCATCCACTCGCCCCATGCTGACCGATTCATCCACCCCCACCAGTTCCAGCGTCCCCGCCAGCCGCAACGAATCGGCCCGCGGCGTGATCGCGATCTTTTTTTCGATCAACATCATCGGCACATGCGGCATTCGTGCCGGCTTGTCGATGATCATCGAATATCCCTTGCCCGACAAAATCGGCACGCGCACCCCAAGCATCTTTGCGATGGGGGGCGACCAGGCGCCGGTTGCCAGCACATATTGGTCCGCCTTCATGATGCCATGGTTGGTGCGCACATGGTCAATGGCCCCGTTACGGACCACCAGTTCCAGCAGCTCCGTGCCCGGCAACAATTGTGCCCCACCCTTGCGGGAGCGATCGGCCAGAAAATTCACCGCCGCCAGTGGCTCGGCATGGGCTTCGTTGGGGAAATAGACGCCCCCCAGTACCTTCTGGGCGTCGACCGCGGGTTCCAATTCATGGACCTGATCGGGTGACAATTGCCGGCCATCAACGCCGTTGGAACTCACCAGTCGCAGTTCCTCCAACACCGCGCGCATTCCTTCCTGAGTCTGCGAAACCATCAGCAGACCTTTTTGCTGATAGCCAAAGGCCCCGTGAGATTCGCTGTCCCACTTGCGATATTGATCCAGGCTGTAGATCGAAATGCCCGTCAGCGCCTTGATCGAGCGGAGCATCTGTTGCTGGTTCATGGCGCGCATGAATCGCATCAGCCAGCCCACCAGCGCCATGTTGAGGCGCGGCTGGATATAAAGCGGACCCTGCGGGTCGGCCATCCATTTCAGGGATTTGATCAACATCCCCGGCATCGGCAGCGGCATTGCAAAACAGGGTGTGATCCAGCCGGCGTTGCCATAGGAGCAGCCGTGACCAATGGGGCGCTTGTCGATCAACGTCACGCGCTTGCCGGCGCGGGTCAGTTCCTCCGCACAGGAAACCCCAATAATGCCCCCACCGATGATCAACACATCCTGACCGCTCATACCCGCACCCTTTCTTGTTTTATTGTTTCAATTGTGCCGTTGTTTGCGGCGTTATCGTCCAAAGTTCAGCCAGAACCGGACGTTCGAGTACCAATTGGAATGGATCGACCAACAACTGCGCCCGTTCCATCAACCATGCGGTCCAATCCTCACGGCCGACTTTTCGGGCGGCCAGCGCCATCAACGCCTGTGAACGGGCCGCCCCTCCCGTGGGCATCAACTCGGCCAACTGCACCTTGGCGGCGACATTGTGAAACATCTCCTGCCAGGCGCGAATGCGCCAGAGATAATCCAGTTGCACCAGTTGAAGATTCATCGCCTCGCCCAGCGCCAAACGCTCGTTATACAGTCCTGAAATGGCCTGATACGCCCCATGCGTGTCGTCCATTTCCAACAATGAATCGGCCAGAATCAGCCGCATTGATCTGGACAACCCGCGCAACGCCCCCAGCCGCTGCCGCAGCACGGCCTTCGCCAGCATCGCCGACTCCTGCCAGCGCCGCTGGGCATGCCGCAGCATCGCCAGATGATGCAACGACATCAATTTGGCGGCGCGGAAGATGGAAAAACTCCGCAACGCCTCTTCGATCTGTCGTTCGGCCTCATCAAAATCCCCCATGGCGATCAATGATGGGGAGCGGGCGGCCAGACGCGAACCTTTCATGCTCTGATAACTGAGCGCCAGCCAGATGCCACCAACGATCAGCAACAGCATCCCCCCATCCAGCCGTGATGAAAATGGGGCCACGCCTATCGCGACCAGCGCCCCCGCCAGCAACAGGGCGCGCACCACCATCCCCAGCAGCAAATCGCGTCGAAAGCGTGAGATGGCAATGTCTTCGTCGAGCATGTTCAAATCACTCGTCTTGCGTAACCTTTTATGCCGCCTCGGACGGGACCGTGGCGGCGGGATATTTTTCCGCCAGCTTTGTCACCTCTGGATAGCGACGGTTCAATTCCACCACCGGCGACAGTATCGTCGCATCGCGATAGGCCGTCGCCGCACGGTCGCTCTGGCCGACCAGATCATACGCCTTTGCCGCCAGCACACACGCATCGGCAAAACGATGCCCCAGTTGGCCGCGAAGCAGGTCGCGCCGGCCGGTGAACAGGTCAATCGCCTCGGCCGGATGGCCGGTCTTCACATCGCGGTAAATCTCGATCAATGTCAGCCCGGCCGATTCATCGCCCGACATGCGCCTCAATTCGGAGATCGCACGGTCGGCATCCACCAGATGATCCTCATGCACCATGCTCATCGCACGCCCCAGCCGCGCGGCAAACCCCGCCGGGCCTTCGAGATGCAACACATCCAGCAGGTAATCATGCACCGCGATGGCATCCTCATAACGATGATAGCGCGCCAGGACGGTGGACAAATAGAGCAGCGCCTGGGCGTGGTTGTACGGATTGAGCATCGGGCGGGAGAGGGTCTGATCCAGCATCGTCGCGGCCGGTTCCCATCGCCGCAGTTGCACCATCTCTTCCAGTGCCAACATGCGGTTTTGCTCGGCGCGATGGTCGCGGACAGTGAGATACATCACCAACCCCATCACCGCCACCAGAACCACCATCAAAAACGCTGAGATCAACCGCAGGGCGGTCTGGAATTGCGGGGTGTTGTTGCCGGCGATGGAGCCGAACAGAATCAACACGACAAAGGCCACCACCGCATATCGCATCCAGTTTCGGCGCGGCAATGGGTGGCTGCGTTCCAACAATAGCGGAACGTCCAGCATCTTTGGCACGGATTGTTCGACGGAATCTGGTCCAGACACAGGCCCGAAAAGATATCCGAATTTGCCCCGGACGTATACAGCGGCGTCTATGTAGACGGCTGCATTAATAATGCGCCAAACTGCTTCTGCCAGTGAATTTCCGCGTTTTCCTGGCGGTCATGCAGCATTTTTTCCAGCGGCATCTGGTCGGCCTGTATCGGCGTGCCATCCAGCACCGCCTCGGTGCGAACCAGCCGGCCCTGTCGGATGACCTGCATGTGGATCGTCTGACCGGCCGCAAATGACTGGATGACCGCGCGAAAGTTTTCCAATGATGAAATCAGCGTCGCCGGTCGGTCGGTGACGGCCACAATGATGTCTCCATCCCGCAAGGCGCGATATCCGCAAAATCCCGGCATCCGGTCGATGATCACCACACCCGCGCGCGGGCCGGCGGGTGGCTCATCGCCGGTGGACGAATTCAATTCGATGACATCCCCCAACCGAACCCCCAGAAAACCGGCCTGCCGATTGGCCTCATATTTTTCACCCGTCAAATAAACATGCACCACCACCTGATGCAACGCGGCCGCCTGCGATGGAGAAAGGGGATGAAATTCACCTGCCACACCACGCAACGCCGGCAAATCCGCCCGGTTCAACCCAAGCAACAGGCCAAATGCCTCTTCGCGATTGGTCGCTTCCGCATCGTCCAGGGCCGTTACCCACTGGCGCAATTGTTCCAGTTGCACAGTCGGCGATGTCGTTGGCATGGTGGCGGGCGCGGTTGTGGCATCAAGGTGTTGCGCGCCTTGAGCGCCAACCGCGCACAGGCACACCAAAATGGCAATCCGCAGAGTCATCTTCAATTTAGCCCTCGGCCGTGTCGATCAGCTTTTGCGAATTGCGCGACAACCATTGAACCTTGCGCTGCACCATCTGTAAAAAGCTCGCCCCTTCCATCCGCCCAAATGACCCGGTGGCCGCGATGGGAAAGACCGCCTCGGCGATCAACGCCTCGATCATCAGCCAGGGCAGCGCCTTGATCTCGGCCTGCGACAAGAGCATCACCTCATCATAGCCGCGTAAAAACCGCTTATAACGGCTTTCATCGATGTAGTCCGGCCAGCGCGAGACATCCTCTTCACCGCCGATGATCGAAAATTGCAGGCAACCGTTGGCCACATCGATCACCCGCGCCAGCAGACGGGCGGCGTCGTAATCGATCACCGCGACGATGTGATTTTCGCGAAACAGCATGTTGCCCGGATGCCAGTCGGCGTGGGCAATCTGACGAGGCCAGGTGTCCAGCCCCAGCGAATCGACCGTTTTAGCCGCCTTTTGATAGTTTTCCAGCAAAAACGACAACAGCCGGGTCATCTCCCCATCGCCGCTGGACAAGGTGGATGGGATCGCCTTTAACCCCTGTTCGACGGCCGGGGCCTGATGATAGCTGCCATTGGGCGGCTGCCATTCGGATTTGAAATCGAGCAGCAATTTATGAAAGAGCGCCAACACGCGCCCGCTGTCGAAGGTAGCTTCCAGAGTCTGTGGATATCCCTGGCCGGGAATATATTCAAACAGCTCATAGACGCCGTTGCGCCATTGGAGCATCGAATTGTTTTCAGAGCGCGTACCGATCAGATGCGGCAATGGAAACTGTTTGCTGGCCAGAAAAAGTTGCAGGGAGTGGCTGAAGGCGACTTTGAACGGGTCATCCTTGCCACGGGCGCGGCGTTTTAACAAAAACTTGCCCTGCTCGCTGGTGATCAGCAACTTGGGGGCTTTTCTTGAGCCGCGCGGGAATTCGATGATGGAATCGATGGTTCCGATATCGAAATGGGATAAAACGATGGCGAGTTCTTCGGCGGAAAATTGTTCGCGTTGCCCGGCCTGGCGGGTCTGGCCCGTGCCGGAGACGCCGCTTTGAATCGGTGACGCGATGGGCTGCATGGAACCGTCCTGAGGAGCCGAACCGGATGGTATACCTACTGTTTTATCATATCGGTCAGTATGGGTGCGTCAATCAGGAACTCTCGAGCGTATTCCCAAAAACAGATGGGCCGTCGGTTTGGATGGGTCACATCCGACCGGCCGGCCCATATGATTTTGTTCATCCAATAACCGCCGAGATCAACCCACTTCTTCCAGGATCGCTTTTTTGACCTGGGAAGGGACGGGGGAGTATTTGAGCGGTTCCATGACCGAACTGGCGCGGCCGGTGGATATTGGACGGACTAAAGGCATAGGTCTCGCTGTAATCCCCGCCATTCTGGACCCCATCATTGCCCTCATCGCGAACTTCACGGGTCAGCCGGTTTAAGGCATCGTAGCTCCAGTCGATTTTGGTGGTGCTCGTCGGCGTGGAACCGCTCCCATCATACCGTTTCTCAATGACATCATCCCGCTGGCCATCCGCCAGCAGCGTATACGAAGAATTCCGAAACCAAGGTTCTTTGTTGAGTTTATGGAACATGCTCTTTAACTTCTTGAAGGTCGATAGCACCGTGCTGTCGTAGCGTCAACTCAATCTTCCCCAAGAAACGGTTCGCTTCTCGTAATTCGCGCGATCCGGGCCAACTCGGAGCTTCGATTTCGAGTACAGCTACCGTACCTTCTGGCCGGTGTTGCGTCGCTTTGCGACAAGTAATGCGAATGATCATGCCTTCTGCTGATTTGCAAGTGAACACTGCGATCCAACCATGCTCTGCATCGTCTTTGGATGCTGGCTTAGAAGTCACCAATGCACCCGCACCCGACAGAATTACGGGCAAGTCTGGCATGACGCGATCTGGAATGAACAAAGCGGGCAAACCCATGTTGCTACCAGTCTCCCCAGCCTTTGAAGAGGGCACGCGCTACAACAGTGAAGCAATTGTAAGCAGTTGCAGCAGCACCCGTCGCCATTGCTGATTCTGAGGATAAAACAGGAATCCCCGTAATACGCAAACCTTCTCCGGCCCCGCGTATGATCCACATTGCTCCGCGTTCGCCGACTGCCTGTTGCCAAACTCCATTGGCCCCATACTCAAAGTGGACGTATTTCGGCGCTTGACCCGTGTACCTGATAGCAACATCCATCGTGGGCTTTCCGGCCGCACCCCAAGCGTAGACAAGTGCCGCCGAATAGAGGAGGCCAGTGCCCGCCCAAGCGAAACCGTTTGCGGTCGTGCCGATCCATGACTGATCCAAACCCTCGGATTTCCAAAGTTGATCCCGGTACTCATGCAGCGCGTCGATTTGCCGAAAACTGAGCGTGTCCAGCACGTTTACCACTCCCGCACTAGGGGATATGAGACGGGGACGCAGCTAGTGCTTTTGACAACATCATCATCCTTTCCGCTTCGTCGCGCCATGGTCACCACCTTCGCCTCGCATTGTATGTTCCAGTGTAACTGTTTACCGTGAGAATATCGCTCGTAAATACCGAGACGGAATGCGAAGCCATATCGAAAGTAAAATCACGATTTTCGCGAAATATCTCGAAATATCACCGGTTTCAATGCGGCCACGGTAAACAGTTACTATCGGTCCACATGGGTGCGTCAATCAGGAACACTCGAGCGTATTCCCAAAAACAGATGGGCCGTCGGTTTGGATGGGTCACATCCGACCGGCCGGCCCATTTGATTTTGTTCATCCAATAACCGCAGCAATCATCCCACTTCTTCCAGAATCGCTTTTTTGACCTGGGAAGGAACGGGGGAGTATTTGAGCGGTTCCATAACCGAGCTGGCGCGGCCGGTGGACATCGAGCGCAGTTCGGTGGTGTATCCGAACATTTCGCTCAACGGAACCTCGGCCTCGACGATGCGGGTGTTGCCGCGTTGGTCGCTGTTGACGATCATGCCGCGGCGGCGATTGAGGTCGCCGGTGACGTTGCCGACGAATTCCTCGGGGGTTGTCACCACCACCTTCATGATCGGCTCCAGCAGCGTCAGATCGGCGCGGGAGCAGGCTTCGCGGAAGGCGAGCTGGCCGGCCAGTTCAAAGGCGATCTGCGAGCTGTCAACCTGGTGATAGCTGCCATCGACCAGTGTGACCTTGACGTTGATCAGCGGATAATTGGCCAACACGCCGGTCTTGGCGGCCATGCGGACGCCATATTCCACCGAGGGGATGTATTCCTTGGGAATCGCGCCGCCGAAAACCTTGTTTTCAAAGGCGACACCATCCTGCCAGCCGAGTTTCTTAAGCACCTCAGGCTCGACGCCGGTGCCGTCAAACGGTTCGATGTTGATGACGCAATCACCATATTGGCCGCGACCGCCGCTCTGCTTGACGTGCTTGCCGCGCACGTTCTGTGCCGAGCCGACGATGGTCTCCTTGTAGGCGACCTTGGGCTTGCCGACGACGACATCCACCTTCATGTCGCGGGTCAGCTTGTTGCGAAGAATTTCAAGGTGAAGCTCACCCATGCCGGCGATGATGGTCTGGCCGGTCTCTTCATCGTAATTGGCCTGGAAGGTCGGGTCTTCGCGCTTGAGAGTCGTCAGGGCCTCGCCCAGTTTTTGCTTGTCGCCGGCGGTCTTTGGCTCGATCGACATGCTGATGACCGGTTCGGGGAAGGTTGGTCGTTCCAGCAGGATCGGATGGTCCGGGTCGCACAGCGTATCGCCGGTGAGGGCTTCCTTGATGCCGATGCACGCCACGATGTCGCCGGCTTCGGCCACTTCGAGCGGGTTTCGGTCGGCGGCGTGCATCTGGAACATGCGCGAGATGTTTTCGCGCTTGTTGCGGTTGCTGTTGAGGACGCGGCTGCCTTTGGGAAGTTTGCCGCTGTAGACGCGAACGTAGGTCAGATCGCCGTGCTGGTCGTTGACGATCTTGAACGCCAGGCCGCAGAACGGTTCATCGGGATCGGATTTGCGTTCGATGACTTTTTCAGGGTCTTTAATGTCATGCCCATGAATCGGTGGCAGATCAAGCGGGCTGGGCAGATAGTCCAACACGCCGTCCAGCAGCCGCTGGATGCCGACGTATTTCAAAGCCGAGCCGCAGAAGACCGGGTGCATGTGGAAGCTGATCGTTGCCTTGCGGATGGCGGCTTTGAGTTCGGCTTCGCTGATCTCCTCGCCGGCCAGATATTTTTCGGTCAGGGCATCATCGGTTTCGGCGGCCTTTTCGATCAGGGTGTGACGCCATTTTTCATAACGCTCCTGCTCATCGGCGGGGATCGGTTTCTCTTCCCATTTGCCGCCGCGATCCTTTTCATCCATCGAATAATAGATGGCGATGCCGCGGATCAGGTCGATGATGCCTCGGAAGGTGCTGCTTTGGCCGATCGGAATCTGCACCGCGACGGCCGGCGCGCCCAGCCGCTCGATGATGCTGTTGAAGCTGAAATCAAAATCCGCACCCATCTTGTCCATCTTGTTGAGGAAGCACAGGCGCGGAACGTGGTACTGGGTCGCCTGTCGCCAGACGGTCTCGGATTGGGCCTCGACGCCCTCCTTGCCGTCAAACACGGCCACCGCGCCGTCCAATACGCGCAGCGATCGCTCCACCTCGACGGTGAAGTCGACGTGTCCGGGGGTGTCGATCAGGTTGATCGTGTAATCCTTCCAGGGACAGGTGGTGGCGGCGGACTGAATCGTGATGCCGCGCTTTTGTTCCTCTTCCAGGAAGTCCATGACGGCGGTTCCTTCGTGAACCTCGCCCATCTTGTAGGTCTTGCCGGTGTAAAAAAGGATGCGCTCGGAGACGGTGGTCTTGCCCGCGTCGATGTGGGCGGCGATACCGATGTTCCTGATCCTGGATAAATCACGACTCATATCTATACCTCGTCAACATCCGGCCAATGGTCATTTGGACTTGGCCGGCCTTCTAAAACTGAACTGTGAACACGATTAAATTCAATCCACGGCTGATGCCGTTGCGATCTGTTTGTTCCCGGCGACCGTGATCGTCCTCGGCCCGCAGGGTCCGCTCAGGCTGACCCCTGCTGGGTTTCGGTCAGCATGAGCTGTTATGTCAGCTCGATCTTCACGGCCTCTCCGGTTGAACACCCCCACGCAGTATCAACTCATACGCGAACCCAAGCGACAAAGTGACGCTTGGACTTGAAGTATAAGAAGATGCGGTAATTTATAGATCATCCCACCCCAGTCAAGTGGTTTCCATGCGGTTTTTCGCCGAGTGCTGAGCCTGGTGCAACACCCCGACGGCAGACTCGAATACGGCCAGTCGAGTTGTAAAAGATAATTATAGGTGATGAGATCGAAAAATTCCAATAAAAAATCCATCGTGAAATTCATCAGGGCGTGTGACAGTTTATGCGGCCAGTTTGCGGGGAGGTAGCCCCAACCAGTAGTGTTGTGACTCCTCGTCTTCGCTGAGCCATTTGCTTCGCAAAGCCAGGATTGCTTCGACACCTTCGATGCTCC
>JADLBV010000129.1 GCA_020847545.1 Phycisphaerales bacterium | reverse complement strand
CCGACGACCTGTCCGCGGACACCATCCGCGAGATCCTCCGCGGCCCGCAAGCGCCAGGAATAGCCGTTGGAATAATTTCCATACAAAACTGACAGGAGCGGCCATGCCAGCCAAAACCAGAAAAAGGAAACCGCCATGCAAGCCGTGCTCGGCGTGTGGGAATAAGCCAACTTACGAACGCATCTTAGATAATCGGAACCGCAACTGGTTTTTGTACAACTGCCCAATTTGCGAATGGGATGGACCTGCGCAGCCAACGCTGCGGGAGGCAGCGATTCACTGGAACAAGCGGCAGCGGAGGGCGAGTGTTAACTGAATCTGAAACCATTGGCGTCCCCTCCGCCACCCTGAGGCTCAGACCCGAAGGGGAGAGAGGCCAGAGAGAGGGTCCTTCGTCCCTTCCCGACTCTACCAGTGTGGCCCCGGGGTCGCCCATGCCCCGGCGAACGCTCGCGCGACGGACCGCCCCCTTCGGGTCTGAGCCTCAGGGCCGAAGACAGGCCGTCGCGGGGCCACAGCCTCCCTCTCCCTGTAATCAGGGAGAAGTGAGCGGAATAGGCGACCGCCCGCGAACGGGGCAGGGGAGAGGGTCGTCTTCTCCCTGTACCCAGGGAGAAGGTAAAGGAGAGGATTCTTCAAAGGCGCGCCACCCCTGGCGCAAAACCATCAAAAACAATCTCCTGATCTGCCTGGAAAAACCCGGCCAGACCTTCACCCCCGACCAGGCCGCCGCCCTCGCCGGCGTCAGCCGCAAGGCTCTCCTGCAGAGCGTCACCCCCAGCATGATCTCCAAAGGCTATAAAACCGGCGGACTCTCCTTTCGCCGCGCCGGCGACGCCCGGCCCGCCCTGAGCAAAGTCGAAGGGCCTCCCCCCGACCACGAGGCCCGCCCCCGCCATTCCAATGGCCTCTCTACTGCCCGCAACCCCTATATGGTCGGCGCCGCCGCCCGCGTCCCCCAGGCCGCCGAATACCCGACGGAGGCCGCACCATGACCGACCCCCTCGCCCAGCACCGCGCCGACGCCCTGGCCGCCCAGGCCCGCCGCCTCTCTCTCCCTGTACCCAGGGAGAGCGGCCAGAGAGAGGGTTCCTCTCCCTGTACCCAGGGCGCCAAACCCCGCCGCGTCGTCGACGGCCGGGCCATCGCAGTCCGCTGCGTCGAGACCGGCCAGGTCTTCCCCTCCATGACCCTGGCCGCCGATTGGCTGGGCTGCAACAAGACCCGCATTTATCACTCACTCAACCACGGCCACCGCGTTCGCGGTCACCGTTTTGTTTTCGCCGGAGGCCGGCCGTGACCGAGCGTGACCAAATCCTCGCCGGCGCCGCCGCCTGGGAACTGGCCACACTCCGCCGGATGGGCCTGCCCCTCTCCCCCCTGCAAACCCTGCGGGCCAAAGGCGCCAGTCCGGTCATTTACGGCCCCGAACACTCGGTCCTCTTTGAGGCCGCCCTGATGGCCCGCTGCCGCAACAAACACCAGGTCCGCCAGACCCAGAAAATCCTTCGACGCCTCTCTCTCCCTGTACCCAGGGAGAGAGGCAGGAGAGAGGGTTCTGCTTTTTTCACCAGCAACCAGCAACCAGCAACCAGCAACCAACCTCAAGCCGCATGACCCTTCAATTGGCCACAACCTCGCCCGCCGCCGGCTGGTCGAACCGGCCCGCATCCGGCTCCACCCGATGGTTCGACATCGAGTCCGCCTCCCACCAGTGCGGCCTCTCCCAAGGCCACCTCCGCCGCCTCTGCGGCGATCAATGGCTGGCGTGCGGCAAAGCTCGCATGGGCGCCCAGGGCCGCTGGGAAATCTCCGCCGACGCCCACCCCAGGCTTTTGCTCGCGGGACGACAGGTGACAGATGACCAGGTCGACCTCGCGGTATTGACCAACTCCCACCGCGCCATACTTCTTCAGCGCGAAGAGATTTGCATGGCATGGCATGTTTTTCGCATGGCCGCTTCGCCCGGCGCCAAACTGGCGGACATCGCCGGGCCTTTCGTTGATCAGTGGCGTCTGCGCGGCGTCGAATTTTCCATCCGCACCCTGCACCGGTGGTACGGCGAATGGACAATTCAGGGCCGCAAGGGCGTCATCGACCGCCGCGCTAAAAATGCCGCCAAAGCCATGGGCGAATGCGGCGTCGAAGACCACTCGAACCCGTTTTATGAGGCCCTCAAAGACTGGTATCTGGCCGCCCCCCCCAACACCAAGCGCACCGCCTATAAGCTCGCCCGCCGCCAGGCCGCCAAGGCGGGCTGGCCGGTCGTCAGTTATGGCCAGGCCGCACGGTATCTGCGCAAACTCAATCCCGCCCAGGTCACCGCCGCCCGCCGCGGCAACAAGGCGTTCGACGATCTCCACGCCGCCTATACTGACCGCGACTACACCCGCTTTGTGCCCCTCGGCGAGGTCGAGCGGGACATGCAGTCCAACGACCTGTGGTGCGGCGATCACCACGAGTGCGATGTCATCGTTAGGGCCGGTCAGCGCATCGACCACCGCACCGGCGAGACGATCCCGATTTACCGCCGACCCTGGCTGACGGCCTGGCAGGATGTCCACAGCCGCCGCATCGTCGGCTGGCTGATCCGTGTGCAGGACCCCAACGCCACCGCCGTCATCGAGTCGCTGGTCAACGCCATCGACCGCACCGACAACGCCGTCCCGCGCATGGTCCTGATCGACAACGGCAAGGATTACGATTCGTTCGCCGTCCAGGGCGTCACCAAGCAGCAGCGGTTCAAGCTCCAGCGGCGCAAGGTCCGCGTGGAGTTCGAGGCCGTCTGTGCCGGCGCACTGAAATTGATCGGCGCTCACGTACAGCACGCGCTGCCCTTCAACGCCAAGAGCAAGCCGATCGAGCGTTGGTTCGGCACCTTTGAAGATCAATTCGGCCGGCTCTGGCCCACCTACTGCGGCAACACGCCGCAGAACAAACCCCAGGCTTTGTCGGATATTCTGGCCGCCGGCACGCAGGTGCCGACGCTGGAGCAATTCATTGAGGCGGCCGGCGAATACATCGAGCAGGTCTTTCACCACCAGGTCCACACTGGCCAGGGCATGAACGGCCGTACGCCCAGCCAGGTTTACGACCAGGACCTGGTGACCAAGCTCGCCATCACCGACCCGATCGCGGACCTGCTCCGGCACAAGATGGGCGTCCCGGTCAGGGTGGGCCGCAATGGCGTGAGTGTTCGCGGCGTGACCTATGGCCGCAACGACCCGATCCTCCGCGACCACCACGGCCAGGAGGTGGTGGTCGCGATCGACACCCGGGATGTGTCCCGGGCCGTGGTCTGGTCGCCGGCCGGGGAACTGATCGGTTCGGTCGCCGCCCACAAGCTGATGCCCTTTGGCGCGGTCCCCGAGACGCAATGGCTGGACGTCGAGCGGCAAAAGAAACGCCACAACAAAGCCCTCAAGCAGGTACGCAAGCACGGCCTTCGCGTCCACCCCGATGCACTGGCGATGCTCGTCGAGTCCAAGCTCCAGGAGGCCCGGCAGGCGTCCGCGCAAGCCGCCACGCCGCCCAAAGGACCGCGCCCGCCGCACTCGGTGAAGATGGTGCGGACTGGCCTGGAGGAGCAGTTGGCGGCGATGAAGTCCGACGAGCAGAGGCGGGAGCGAATGCAGCTTCGCCCGGCGGTGGGGGCCGAGCATGTGGCGGCGATGGACGACTTTTACCGGCGGGCCGCCGAGGATGAAATGCCGTCCGATGACGGCGGCGGGGCGATCCTGGACCTGTGGGGTGAATCATGAACCCCAACGGGAGCTACCAGTTTCACAGCCAATGGATTGACCGGCTGGCCGAGGAGGCCAGGATTTTAGGAGAAGCACGGATGCTACGAGACGACCAGGAACTGACCCCCGAAATCGAAGCCGCGATCATCAGGCGGGTGAAGGATTATCAGCAGCGCAGCGGCAAAAGCCAGCAGGTGCTCGCCAGGGCGTTCGCCATCAGCCCCGCCACCGTCAGCGAGATCCTCGCCGGCACCTACAAGGGCGACAGCGAGACCATTATTCGCCGCGTCGACAAGGGCCTGGAGCAGTTGCTGGTTAAGGAGGCCGCGCCGAAGGTTCCCGGCTTCCTGAAAACCTCCGCCGCCCTGGACATGATCGGCCTGGCCAAACGGGTGCATCGCATCGGCGGCATCGGCATCATCACCGGCCCCTCCGGCTGCGGCAAGTCGATGACCGCCGAGTTCCTGCGCTCGGAAATCATCGGGTCGATCCTCATCCGCATCACCACCGCCGGCGCCAGCAAGCTGGCGGTGCTGGACATGATCGCCCGCCAGTTGCGCATCACGGGTCTGAAATTGACCGCCTACCAGGTCGAACAGCAGATTTTCGCCATCCTGAAAAACTCCGGTCGAATGATCATCGTCGACGAGGCGCACAAGTTGACGCTCAAACGCAGGGATGAGGGCCTGCACTGCCTGCGCGACCTGCACGATGAGGCCGGCTGCCCGCTCATGCTGATCGGCACCGCGAACCTGAAGACGTATGTGCAGGGCGGAGCCTCGGAGTTCGAGGCCCTCGACCAGGTGTTCGGACGCACCTCTTGCTGGCTGGACCTCTCCGAGAAGCTGGCCGCCGGTGAGGAGGGCGGCGGCGGCGGTGGAACGCTTCACAGTGTCGACGACATCCGCCTCTTTCTGTCGTCCCAGCAGATCAAGCTGGTGCGGGATGAATCCGGCAAGGTTGGCGAGAATGAAATGGGCATGACCGACGACGCGGTGATGTACCTGGTCCGCAAGGCCAACGAGCGGGCCGGCGGCTGCCTGCGCGTGGTCAAGTGGCTGGTCCTCCTGGCCCGCGACCACGGCAAGCCCGGAGCCATCGTCAATGCCGCGTCGCTGGACCTGCTGCAGGGCAGGCGAATCGGTCTGTCGCTGCATCGGGCGCAATCCAGCAAGCAGGCCATCATCGAAGCCCGCCAGCAACGGGCCACCGCGTAAAGGAGGATTGTTTTTATGCCCGCATACCAACAAACCCGCCCCCACGCCCACTACGTCAAGCGCCCCGGCCAGTCGTGGCGGTGGATCTCGCAATTCGACGCCGACCGCCTATACGCCGCGATGGACGCCGACCCCGCCGCCCACGAGGGCGTCCAGCTCAAGGCCGTGGAGCTGCCCCATGTGCCCCAACCGACAAAGGAGGATTGAGTCATGAGCAAGTCCAGGAGGCTCAACACCGTGCAGCTGTCCGCGCTCCGCCGCGCCAGCGACGGCGGCTACATCGGGGCAGACCGCTGCACCGCCAAGGCGCTGCGCGATCGCGGCTATGCCGTTGAAGACGCTGAAGGAAAATTCTTCATCACAAAGGCGGGCCTTGCCCGGGCGATGGAGCCGGCCGACGTGGTCGTCAAACGGTATGGCCACCCGGACAACCCGACGCTCCTGGAAAAAGTCTGGCGATGTCAAAACGGCCACTACAACACCTACGAGCACCTCAAGTGCACGCAATGCGGCCGTTACTTGTTTTAACCCCATGCTCACCAAACCCCAGATCATCCTCCTGCAAACCGCCCGCCGCCAGGTGCCGCAACTGCGCGACGATGCCCCCTGGCGCATGGCCCTGCGCAACATCGCCCGCGTGTCCAGCGCCAAAGACCTCAACAACCGCAGCTTTGAAAATATGCTCGCGTTTCTGGAGGAAATGGGCTTTTGCGACCAATCCAAACGCCCCGACCACTACCGCCGCAAGGTGGCCGCCCGCGGCCACGAAGTCTCCGATGAGCAGCTCTACAAGATGGGCGCCCTCGCCCAGGCCGCCGGCCTGGACTTGGACGGCTTTTGCCGCCGGATGAGCTGCGGCCGCACCGACGACCCCGGCCGGCTCGAACCCTTCGAGGCGTACAACGTCATCGAGGCCCTCAAGGCCATCGTCGACCGAAAAGAATCTGTCCCCGAAGGCGGCAAGGTTGCCGCCGCGCCACGGCAAGGAAGCCCCGGCGGCACGGTCGCCGCCGCGGCCACGGAAGGCCTTTATTCTAGAAACCAGGTGCTAGAGACTAGAAACTAGAGGAGATAAACCCATGCGAAAATACCGGGTCATCGAATCGTCCATCAAGGAAATCTGCGGTTTTTGCGGCCAAAAACTGATCGCCTACTGCGTCCATCTGGGCGGCGGCCAGTGGGCCTGCCACGACATCGCCTCCGGCGTGGCCATCCTCCAGACGGTGGAGAAGCCGTCGCTGGACGAAGTGTTCGTCTGGCTAAGCGGCATGGCTGGCGTCACCAACATCACCGCCTCCGGCCTGCGTGCCGATATATATCCCTCTCCCTGTACCCAGGGAGAGGGTAAGGGAGAGGGTCGTATTTTCCAGCACTCAACCTCTAGCACCTAGCCCCATGACCTCCACCGACCTTTCCAAATTTCTGGCCAGCCTCCAGCCCGGCGGCGAGCCGCACCGCCTGGCCATGGACGCCGCCAGGCGGGCGCTCAACCTCTACGCCCAGGCGGCGTTGACCAACGCCCGCCAGCGGGCGCCCATTAAAACCGGCGACCTGCGCCGCTCCGCCACGGCCCTGCCCACCGAAGGCCACAACGGTCAACTGACCAAAACCATCGGCTTCAATATGAGCTACGCCGCCGCCGTCCACGAGCGCCTCGACCTGCACCACCCCGAAGGCGAGGCTAAGTTCCTCGAAAACGCCATCAACCAGATGCCCGACCTGGAGCAGTATCTTCTGACGGAGATCGAAAATGCGTTGTAAAATGGAAGTGATGCGTGGAGCGTGATGCGTGATGATTTTCTAGTCTCTAGATTGTAGGGCGGGATTTATCCCGCCGCGACGGACAAAGACCATGCCCGACCTCGCTGCCATCTTCGCCCGCCTCCAGCCCGCCGAGCGGCAAAAGCTGCTGGCCCTCTACCAGCGCGCCCAGAAGGAACTGGCCCAGATGGCCCTGCATCCCACCGGCGCCACCACCGCCTCGGCCCAATGGCGGGCCAACGCCGCCCGCCAGAAACTCCAGCAGATCGACCGCATCGTTCAGGTCCTTCAAGGCCGCGCCGCCGCCTACGCCGCCAGGGCCATACCCGCCGCCGCCGGCGCCGGCCGGGCGATGGCGGCCGACCAGATTCGCCGCCTCAACCGCCACACCACACTGGTCCTCCACGGCCGGGGACCGGCCCCTGGCGGCCCCGCGGGCCTGGACGCCAATTTCAACGTTATCAATCACGACGCCATCCGCGTCGTCGCCCAGAAAATGGCCGGCGACCTCCACCAGGCCGCCGCCTCCATGGGCGAATCCGCCCGGCGCATCCTCCGCGCCACCTCCCAGGCCAACCTCTCCGAAGCCGACATCGACCAGGTCATCGCCGGCCGGCTAATCTCCGGCGACCGCACGCTGGCCGGCCGCCAGTTGCGCGATCAACTGGTCCGCGCCCACAATGGCCGGCTCGTCCAGGTGGTCGACCGCAACGGCGACACCCGGCATTACGATGCCCGCGTCTATGCCGAGATGGTCGTCCGCACCCAGACCGCCCAGGCCATCACCAACGGCAATCTTCTCCAGTACCAGCGCGAGGGCGTCGAGCTGGTCGTCATCGACGGCCGCCAGTCCAACAACCCCTGCTCGGAGTTCCTGGGCAAGGTCTACTCCATCAAGGGCGACTCTAAAGATTATCCGCCCCTGGACAGCCTCCCCGGCGGCGGCCCGCCCTTTCATCCCAACTGCTCCAAGGGCATCGCCGCCTATGTCCCCAACCTGGCCACCCCCGCCCAGCGCCAGGCCGCCCGACCGGAACCGGAAACCGCGAAAATCGCCCAGCAATGGAAAAAACAACCCTCCGACGCCGTGCGTACCTTTAATGACCTGCAGCGAAAAGCGGCCGTTAAACAGCGCATGAAGGAGATCAACAAAGGCACCGGCCCCAAACACCAGGTCAGCGACTCCGATGACCCGGCCTACCACACCCACCTGCTCAAGGAGATGGGCGTAAAACACGTCAACCTCGGCGACCGTTCCGACATCGGCGCCAACGCCGTCCGAAGCATCCAGCAGACCGCCTCCGCCGGATTGCCCATGCCCGAATCCATCGATGCAACCTTGGACAGGTTTAACGGCGACCCGGATCGAATTGCCACAACGAATTACGCTTCGCGCGCCATCTACCTCAATCCCGCCGCTCCGTTTTGGAAAGACCCGGCCGGATTTATGAAGCGGGAGCATCAGGCGGGATACCTTTCCTCCGCCGACCCGCGACATGTGATGTTCCACGAACAGGCCCACAACAATTTCGCAACCCGAAAACTCGATCATCAAAACCGCCGCTTGACGACGACGGAATTCGCCGTCGCCTCGCGGGTTTCGTTCCGCGCGGCGGAGAATGCGGACGAATTTATCGCGGAAGTACTCGCCGGCCGTCTGGCCGGCAAGCGTTACGATTCGCAGGTGATGGACCTTTACCGGAGGCTCAGCGGCCAATGATCGCAATTCCAACCCAATGCCGGCGTTGCAAGCATTATCGCCCCAAAGGACCGGGAATGATTTGTGACGCTTTCCCTGTCGCGCCTGGTATTCCTATGGCCATCACCGATGGTGAGCATGACCACCGCCAACCCTGGCCCGGCGATCACGGCATCCGCTGGGAGCCAATAGCCCCCGGCGTCCGCCACCCGCGGGATGAAAGAATTAAATCTTAACCTGATACGCAACAAGGAGGTTGCCATGAAAACCCCGCCCCGCCAAGACTGGATTTCCACCAGCAACGCCGACCTGCGCTCCACGCTGGACTGTCACTGGCGCAACGGCGATCTGCCCGACCACCTGCCCGCCCTGCGCGCCACACTGGCCGCCATCGCCGCCTTCCCCGGCCAGACCACCCGACGCAAAACCCTGGAAAGATTCATCCGCCGCGCCCAATGTAGGGCGGGATTTATCCCGCCGCACCGGCCAATCCCATTGCCCGAAAACCCGTTCTAGCCGCGACGAAAACCCATGACTTTATTCAATCAAACCTCCGCCCAGGCCGGCCAGGCCGCCGCCCGCCACAACACCAGCCGGCGGCTGCGCATCCTCGATCTTTTGACTCAGCAGCCCATGGCCCTCTGGGAACTGGCCGACGCGATGAACGTCTTCGACCACCAGATCAGCGGCCGTCTGACCGAGCTGGCCCGCGACGGTCTGATCGAGCCGACCGGCGATCGCCGCACCCGCCCCGGCACAAATTGCCAGGCCGAGGTCTGGCGCCTCAAAACCACCCGCCCCCAGCCGACTGACCGCGACCGCCAGCTCGACGCCATGGGCATCCCCCTCACCCTGACCATCGACGGCGAACTCTTCGACCGCGCCGGCGATCTGATTCTTCCCTCTCCCTGTACGCAGGGAGAGGGGCAGGGGAGAGGGTCGCAGGGGAGAGGGTATGATGCCCCCGGCCTCCCCTACACCCGCCGCCCCACCGGCGGCGGCCCACACCTTATATATAGAGTCGAGCTGATCGAGTGCCCCGGCTGCGGCCGACCGCTGAAGATGATCGAGGAAAAGTCCGCCAGCCAGACTCGGAAGGTCTACCGCTGCGGCACCCCCGACTGCTCGCGCACCTGGTTCCTCATGCTCCTCACCTCCCCCGGCTCCCCCCCCACCCCTGCCCTGGTGATGAAATTTCTATAGTGACGCTACACTTGGCGTAGCGTTCCCCTAACTTAACTATATTGCCCATTTCAGCGCGCGGTCAGCGCGCGGCGCGCGGTCCCTGCAAGAACTTATAAAACGCTCATAACCCCCACATTAAAGCCACTTTGAATCACTTCCGCCATCCGCGCGCTTTTGCCAACTCGCCCCTCAAAACGGCCGATTATCGCCATTTTTGCCAACTCGTTATTTCCACTTCATTTCCCTCATAACCACCGCATTTACCTACACTTCCATCCCGCCTCATCCCGCATAATCCCGTGCCATCCCCCGCGCTCCGTTACAGAGATGAAGATGTTCTAACTTGCCGGAGTTTATTTGCGGGGTATCTTCCGGGGCAATGAATAGGGTTCCTTCACCTCCACGACAGGTCATTGCTGTTCGTCCAAAGCCCATCATCAAGGCGTTCGTCCGAACAATCGTTTTTGCCGTTATTGCGGCCACCTTTTTGTTGGCCATTGTTTTGATCAATGAACTGTTGCTCAAATGGGCGGGGCGGGAGGTGGTGGGGGCGGTTTCGTTGGTTCTTGAACGTCCCGACCGCAGCGGCGGGTTTGAGCATGTGGCATATTACACCTATTCCTATCCCGGCGAGGGGCCGCGTGAGGATCATTCGCTGATCAACTGGGATGCGTATCACCGGCTCAAGCGCCCGTTTGTTTCCGCGGTTGGTCGGCCGGATGACCTGCGATTTCCGGTCGATGCGCCTGGCCAGCTTGCCATTCGGGCGTATCGGATTGGTCCATTGCGATACAGCCGGGCGGTTGAACATGAGTGGGGGTCTATTTTGCTCGTGGTGTCGGGCGTTTTGTTGCCGGCGGGCATGTTGCTCAGTTTCACGCTGTATCTGGCCGCCATTGTTCGGCCCCGCCAGCAACGCGAGCTTTATGTCAGCGGCACGGCCGTGGAGGGGATAACCACTGACAAGAACAGGATGACGACGAAGGGTGGATATGTCTATATTCTCCGTTACACCTTCACACCGGCCAAACAAGGCATGACGCCGTATTCCACCAGCATGATGCTTGCCAGGGAGGAGTTTGAGGCGGCCCAGCCCGGCCAGGCCGTCACCATCCTGTACGATCCCATGAAACCCAAACGCAGCACGATCTATGAGTATGGCGGCTATCGTTTTGTTTGAGACGGTGGCAGCACCGCACGTCCGATAACGAAAATCACATAAAATTCCTGTCGGAGAAATTAAGAAGGGGTGGAGTTGTTCCGATGAAAAATGTGTCACCTGATCCGTGTGGCTTAAACCAGAGATGGAAGGTTGCATGGAGAGGGCGTGTCCGGCCGCGGTGGTCGGCATGGCGCTGTGAGCGCTGCCTCGTGAATTTTCAGGCCGCGTGGTCTGATTGGTGTGTGGACCGCACGAGGGAAGTGGGAACGCCTTTTTCGGGAGACACCATATGAAGGCGATGAAGAATTTGTTGACCAAGTTGGTCAAGGACGAGCAGGGTGGCGAAGTTTTGGAATACGCCCTGATCGCGGGTTTGATTGTTGTGGCGGCGATTGCCGTCATCGGGTCGGTCGGGACCAAGGTTCTGGCCCGCTGGACCGCGCTGAACAGCTCGCTGTAAGCGAACAAGGCGTGGAAATAAGGGCTGGCGACGCGGATCGGCGGGCTTGTTTGGCCGTTGTCCGCGTCGCCGGCCTGTTCCAGGATTGTGATGCGGGGCATCCGGGGTGGTTGGATGGAGCCGGGCGATGGGATGGATGAACAGGCTTTGGCGTGATGAATGTGGTGGGGAGACGATTGAATATGCCCTGATATTGGGGTTGATCGTCGTGACGGCGATCGCGGTGATCGGGACGGTGGGGACGAAGGTGTTGGCGCGTTGGACGAGCGTCAATTCCTCATTGTAGGGATGCGATGAACGGGTATCACCTGGCGATGTGCGGGCCGTTGTTCGTGCTGCTGATCGTGGCGGCGGTGGGGGATGCGCGGACGAGGCGGATTCCCAATGTATTGACGGTATGCCTGGCGGTGATGGGGTTGGCGCAGAGTTTTCTGCCGACACACACCGTGGGGCCGATGCAGTCGTTGGGTGGGTTGGGGCTGGGGTTTGGGTTGACATTTATATTGTTCGCGATGGGCGCATTGGGTGGCGGGGATGTGAAATTGATGGCGGGGGTGGGCGCGTGGGTGGGGGTGTGGCCGGTGGCGATGATTTTTGCGGGGTCGGCCGTGGTGGGGATGGTGAGTGTGCTGATGCAGTCGGCCAAGCAGGGGCGGATGAGGGTGCTTTTCAGGAACAGCGCGGTGTTGGCGTTGAATCTGGTGCATATTGGGGATGTGGGGGTGGAACATGTGAGCCAGACGGGACAGGAGAGCCGGTCGGTGGATCGGCCGTTGCCGTATGCGGTTCCGGTGTTGCTCGCGACGGTGGGGGTTTTGCTCCTGGGTTGAGGAGATCATCATGAATAACAAACGCAATTTGATTATGACGGCGGGATTGTTCCGTTTTGCTCATCGTGAGAGGAACCGGGGCAACGCGGTGCTGGAGACGGTGCTGGTGTTGTCGCTGGTGTTGCTGCCGGTGTTGTTTATCACGGCGGAGTGGGGGTATTACCTGTATGTGAAGAATTGTTTGCAGGCGGCGGCGCGCGAAGGGGCGCGGGTGGCGATTTTGGCCACATCGGACAACACGGATGTGACCACGGCGGTGGATGATGCGATGAGGCCGACGAGCATTCCCAAGGCGAATTACACCATCAAGGTGACGGATCTGAACAACAACCCACTGACGTTATCGGGTCTGGCGGCGGGGACCAACATCAAGGTCAGCGTGGAATGCACCTGGGGAACGGTGGGATGGAAAAGCGCCTTCCCCACCATTGGGTCCAACAAAAAAGTGCTCGGCATCACAGTGATGCGGCGAGAATGAGGACGTAAAAAAAGTTGCTCCTGCGGAATGCCCCGGAACCGATGTTTCCGGGGCATTTTGTTTGTGCGGCCGGGGCATTTTGTCCTGTGGCCAAATACGGCGGCGCACAATCCGAATGTTTGGAAAAAGAATCAGAGTCGATCTAAAGCGCACAAATGTTCCAACCGACATATTGAGGGAAGACATTGTGATTTTTCGGAGAACGCTATGAACATCAAAGCAATTGTTCCGTTGATCGTGGCCCTGGTGCTGGGGCTGGTTGCGGCGTTGACCGCATGGCAGATGACCAACCGGCAGGGGCCAAAGGGCACTGCCCAAAAGGCGTCTGCGCAGGTGGTGGTCTTAAAGGACAACGTCACGCCGGGTGCGGAGTTGCGGCCGGAAAGCCTTGTGATGGGGCCGGCAGGCAGCGAAAAGGCGCCGGCTGGGACATTTACATCCGTGGAACAGGTGGCCGGCCGGGTGTCGACCGTGCCGATGGTCGCGGGCCAGCCGGTCTTTGAGACGCTGTTGGCGCCCAAGGGGACGGGTTCGGGTCTGCAGGCGCTGGTGCCGGCGGGGATGCGGGCGATCACCGTTGAGGTGAACGAATTCAGCGGCGTGGCGGGATTGCTGGCGCCGGGATGCCGGGTGGACATCGTGATGACGATGCAGGGAGAGCACAGCGGTGAGAGCATCGCGCGGACCATCTGCCAGGACATCAAGGTGACGGCCGTGGGGCAGCAGGTGGGTCAGGAGAAGGAAAAGGATGATGACAAGGGGATGTCGCGCAGCGTGACGCTGCTGGTGACGCCGCGAGATGCGGAGGCCATCGAGCTGGGGGCGAGCATGGGCCGGCCGCGATTGGTGTTGCGGGGCAGCCAGGACAAGGAATTGGAGCAGAGCGCCGGTGTGACACTGGCGGAATTGCGTGGTGATCCGCAGAAACAGTCGGCCGATCCGTTTGTGAATCGGCCGGTGGAGCAGGTGCGGCCGGCAACCCAGCCATCCGAGCGGATGGTTGACAACCGGTCGATGCAGCGGACGCGGACGGTGCAGATCATCCGCGCGGGGAACGTCAGCACGATGACGTTTGAGATGGCGGCGCCGGAAGCGGTGACGCGCGTGCCGTTGGATCGGTAGTAACCAATAACAATCAGTACCGGGAATTGGAAGTTCGGGAACAGTTACATCAATGGAGTTCAAGATGAAGCGCCAGATGCGAAATAATTGGACAGGTCGGGCATTGTGGAAGCTGGTGGGAGCGGTGGGGGCGACGGTGGTGTTCGGCGGTGTGGTGGTGGCAACCGGCCAGGCGCCCCCCGCGACCCGGCCGGCGGATCAGGCGGTGGTTGCCCGGGGAACGGACACCACGGGTCAGATCAAGCTGTCGGTGAACAAAAACGCCGTGGTGACGACCAAGTCGCCTTACAAGCGGCTGAGCATCGCGCAGCCGGAGATCGCGGATGTGAACCCAATCGGTCCGCAGACGATTCTGGTGACGGCCAAGAAGGCCGGCAGCACGCAGATCGTGTTGTGGGATGATCAGGATCAATCCCAGGTGATTGATGTGACCGTTGAGATGGATCTGGCGGCGCTGCAGGAAACTCTTACCAAGATGTTTCCCACGTCCAAAATTGAAGTGGCGAGTCTGAATGGCTCGATCGCGCTGCGCGGCCGGGTTCCTTCGGTAATGGTGGGTGAACAGGCCGTGATGGTGGCCAGCCCATATGGAAAAGTGTTGAATTTCCTTGAAATTTACGGCGGCCAGCAGGTGATGCTGCAGGTGCGCTTCGCCGAGGTATCGCGGTCGGCGGTCGATTCGCTGGGCGTGAACGTCGGGTTTACGGATGGAATTGGATATGGGGCGAGCAACATCGGGCAGGTCAATCCATTTGGTGTGATCGGCGCGACCGCCACCACGCCGGATACACTGGCCGTGACCGGTCCCAATCCGGGTGTGACGTTGTTTGGCCGGGGTCAGTTTGGATCGACCTCGCTGGCGGTTTTTGTCAATGCGTTGCGTCAGAACAACCTGCTGCGGATGCTGGCCGAGCCGAATCTGATAGCGATCAGCGGCCAGGAGGCGAGTTTTCTGGCGGGCGGCGAGTTTCCGATCCCCGTCACCCAGGGTGGCGGCGGCGAAGGTGGGACGGCCGTGACGGTGGAATATCGCGAGTTTGGTGTGAAGCTGAATTTCGTGCCGACCGTGCTGGGTGATGGCAGGATTCGTCTGAAAGTCGCCCCGGAGGTGAGCGATCTGGATTTCACAACCGCGGTGCGGTTCAACGGGTTTGTAATCCCCGGTCTGACCAGCCGAAAGGTGCAGACGACGATCGAACTGGCCGAAGGGCAGACGTTCGCGATCGCCGGGTTGCTCAACGACAGCGTGTCGGCGACCAAGGATGTGACACCGGTGCTGGGGGACATTCCGATTCTGGGAGCGCTGTTCCGTTCGGTGCGATATCAGCGCAAGGAGACGGAACTGGTGGTGCTGGTGACGCCCAAGCTGGTTGAGGGGATGAACCCCGATCAGGTACCGACGTTGCCGGGTGAATATTGGCGACATCCCAGCGAGGGGGAACTGTTCTGGAACAAGGACATCGGCGGCCCGGCGGCCGACCCGCGGCAGGGACCGACATCCCGCCCGACAGGTCCACAACAACCCGCGCCTCGATACCAGGGGCAATATGGTTACGTCCAGCCGACGACGACAACGGCGCCGACCGGCGGGAAATAAATCAACAGTACCCCTGAAGACAGAGGATTCTCATGTACCTGCAATTGAACAGTGTGATCGTGGATGCGGATGCGACCAACCGCCAGGAACTGGCCAATTTTCTCGGCCAGTTCGGAGTCAGCGTGATGTCGCAACTGCCTTCACTGGAGATGCTGCCGGCGATGCTGTCGCGGACGGATGCGCCACAACTGGTCATCATCAACCTGGACCCCAATGCGCGGGAGATGATGAAGAAGGTGGCGCACCTGCCAAGACAGCATCCACAGGTCAGTTTCTTCCTGATGTCGCAGGTGCTGGATCCGGACTTGTTGATGGAGGCGATGCACGCGGGTGTTCGCGAGTTCATCCCGTTGCCGATGACCGAATCCAAATTCTCGGCGGCTCTGGAACGGGTGGCCCAGCAATATGGCATGGGCAAACGGGCGCGGATGATCCACATCATCCCGACGATGGGCGGGTGCGGATCGACGACCGTGGCGTGCAACGTGGCGGCCTCGCTGGCCAAGCATGGCAAGACGGCGCTGATCGATCTGGACCTGATTCGCGGCGGCGTGGCGAGTTATTTTGATGTGCGGCCCCGATACACCATCGCGGATGTGATGGAATCGGCCGACACGGTGGATCGACAGTTGTTGGACAACGCCCTGACGATTCACCAGAACAGCAAGCTGGCGATTCTGGCCCGGCCGGAATTGCCGGAGGATACGCAGCGCGTGACCGTGCAGGGTGTCAATCGGCTGTTGGGGGTGGTGGGACGGATGTTTGATTATGTCGTCATCGATTCGTTGATGAGCATCGATCCGATTTACACCACCACCATTCAGGCATCGGATGTGAATGTGGTTGTGATGCAGCTCAATGTGCCCAGCGCCCGCAATACCGAGCGGTTTGTGGGGGCGCTGCGACGAATGGGCATCGAGGCGGCCAAGATTCGGGTTGTCGTCAACCGGTTTGAGAAAAAGGGTTGGGATATCGAACCTGGTGAAGTGGAACGGGCATTGGGCCTGAAGATCGCCTGGATGGTTCCCAATGACTTCAAAAATGCCATCGGCGCGATCAATTTTGGCGAACCGGTGGTGCTGCGGGCGCCCCGTGCGGACATGAGCGTGAGCCTGCGCGAATTGGCCGGCGCGCTCAATGGACATGCCGCTCACAACTGAACGAAGAGTTACTGGCAGAGACAGGGTAAACGATCATGGGATTATTCACACGAAGCAACAACGGGACAGCCACGGTGACACCCTCGCCCGCGGCGGGCAGTTCGACACCGATTGTCGATCCACCCGCGGCGATGGCGGCCGCGATGCCGGCCCCGGCGGCGCCCAGGCCTGTTCCCGCGGCGGTGCCGCCGCAGCAGACCGAACGACAGATTTACCTTCAACAATTGAAGGTTCGCCTGCACCAGCAACTGGTGGAACGTCTGGACATGCAGAACATGCGATCATTGCCGCCGGAAGTGGTGCGGGCCGAGGTGCGGGCGCTGATCCGCGAGCTTTGCCTGAACGAGAAAAACCTGATCAACCAGTCGGAGCAGGAAAAGCTCATGGACGACGTCATGGATGAGACGTTTGGCCTGGGCCCGCTGGAGACGCTGCTGAAAGACCCGACGATCACCGACATCCTGGTCAACAAATATGACCGCATTTATTGTGAAAAACGGGGCCGACTGGAGGCGGTGGATGTTCGCTTCCGAGACAACGCCCATCTGCGGCAGATCATCGACCGCATCGTGGCGCTGGTGGGCCGCCGGGTGGATGAGATCAGCCCGATGGTCGATGCCCGATTGACGGATGGTTCCCGCGTGAATGCGATCATCCCGCCGCTGGCGCTGGATGGCCCGGCGATGTCAATTCGTCGATTCGGCGCCAAGCCGATGCAACTGGAAGACCTGATCCGCCATGGCGCCTTTCCGCCGGCGGTGATGGATTTCCTCTCATCGGCCGTGCAGGCGCGGGTGAACATTCTCATCAGCGGCGGAACGGGTTCGGGTAAAACGACGCTGTTGAACTGCCTGTCGCGATATGTTCCCACGGATGAGCGTGTCATCACGATTGAAGATGCGGCCGAATTGCAGTTGCAGCAGCCGCATGTGGTTCGACTGGAGACCCGTCCGCCCAACATCGAGGGCAAGGGTGAAGTCACCCAGCGTGACCTGGTTAAAAACTGTCTGCGAATGCGTCCGGATCGGATCATCATCGGCGAAGTACGCGGCGGCGAGGCGCTGGACATGCTCCAGGCGATGAACACCGGCCACGAAGGATCGATGACCACGATTCACGCCAACAACACGCGAGATGCCCTTGGCCGCCTGGAAGTGATGATCGCCATGGCCGGTTACGACATCCCGATGCGGGCGCTGCGGCAACAGGTCGCCAGCGCCATCCAGGTGATCGTGCAGGCCCAGCGACTGCCCGGCGGCAAGCGCAAAGTGACTCGCGTCAGTGAAATCACGGGCATGGAAGGTGAACAGATTCAGATGCACGACCTGTTCCACTTTGAACAACATGGCGTCAACAGCGAAGGGCACGCGCAGGGGCATTTTGTCTGCTCCGGCATCCGCCCGCGCGTGGCCGAACGCATCGAAAACCGGGGCATCCGGCTGCCGATGGACCTGTTTCAGCGGCGAACCATCGAAGGATAACCCCCAACCGACCCAGCGAGGTTCAAGATGATGATCCTGCTTCCCATATTGATCGCGATGACGGTCATGCTGATCGTCTGGGGCGTCTGGCAATTAATTGCCGGCGGCGTCTTCGGCGAACAGAAAAAATTGGTCCGCCGACTGAGCACCGAAGGCTCCCGGCCGGTCGACCAGCCGGACAAGCGCTCCACCGTCCGATTGCAGACCGATGTCACCGGATTTTCGGCCGTCCTGATCCGTTGGCGGCCGATGGCGGCGCTCTATCGTCGCATCCTGTACGCCAACCCGACCATGACGTTGACCCGGTTTCTGGCCGTGGCGATCACGATCTCCATCTTTTCGGCTTTGATTGTCGGGGCGATCCTCGGTTCGATGCTGATGGGCGTGTTGGCGGGCGGGATCGGCGGATATGTTCCGTTTTTCCTGCTCAACAACAAGCGTAACAAGCGGCAAAAGCTGATCACCCAGCAGATTCCCGAATCGCTGGATTTTCTGTCGCGCATCCTCAAGGCCGGCCATAGTTTAAGCACCGGCCTGCAAATGATGAGCCAGGAACTGCCCCAGCCGATCGCTACCGAATTCGGGCGATGCTATGACCAACACAGCCTGGGTCAGTCGTTGGAAGACTGCCTACGCGACATGGCCGCGCGGATCGACTCAACCGATTTCGCTTTTTTCGTCACGGCCGTCCTGATTCAGCGCCAGACCGGCGGTGATTTGTCCGAGGTGCTCAACAACATCAGCGGCATGATCCGCCAGCGCGTGCGTCTGCAACAGCACGTCAAGGCCAAGACGGCCGAAGGGCGGTTCACGGGATATATCCTGGTGGCCTTCCCGGCCGTGATGTTCGTGGTGGCGTATGTCATGAACCCCGATTACGCCAGTGTGCTGCTGCACACCTCCACCGGGCTGATGCTGTTGGGCATCGCCTTCGGGTTGCAGATGGCCGGACTGTTCGCCATCCGCAAGATCACAACCGTAAGAGTGTAAACGAACGACAGAGATTTGGAGCGGATGACATGGATCCCAAACTACTTTTCCTCGGATGCACGTTCGGAGCGGTGACGATCATCGCGTACTTCGCGTCGATGGTGCTGCTGCGAAGCGGCGAGGACCGGGCGCTGCGTTCACGACTGTCGGGTGAGGAGAATCAAACCCCCGCTCAACAGGGCAAGGGGCGGTTCGTAACGTTTTTGGAGCGGTTCAATCAGGCCGCCGCCAAGCCGTTCATGCCCAAGTCACGGGAAAAACAATCCGCCCTGCGTCGAGATCTGGGCTTTGCGGGGATCTATTCCCCCTCCGCGATCAAGCGGGTGACGGCCTGCAAATTCAGTTGTCTGATCGCGGGGCTGGGTTGCGGCTATTTTCTGGACTCGATGATGGGCACCTCCATGCTGGCGCTGCCGCTGGGCGGGATTATTGGCTATCTGGCCCCCAAGTTGTGGCTGCGATTCGCCATCAAATCGAACCAGAAGGCGATGAACTATGGCTTGCCCGATGCGCTGGATTTGATGGTGGTCTGCGTCGAGGCCGGACTGACGATTGATGCCGCCATGCAGCGGGTGGGCCAGGAGATGCAGATTGCCCATCCGTGCGTCAGCCGCGAACTGGCGATCGCGCACATGGAGTCGCGCGTGGGCATTTCGCGGTCAGAATCACTCAAGAACCTTGGCTCACGCACCGGTTCGACGGCGTTTCAGTCGTTGGCGGCGATGCTCGTGCAGGCCGACCGGTTCGGCACCAGCATCGCCTCGGCGCTGCGGGTTCATGCCGAGAGCCTGCGTAACAACCGTCAACACGCCGCCGAGGAATTGGCCGCCAAGGCCTCGGTCAAATTGAGTTTCCCGCTGGTGCTTTTCATCTTCCCGGCCACCTTTATCGTGCTGGCCGGGCCGACCGTGATCGGATTGATGAACAGCGCCTTATTTAAGTAGTCGAATGAACCGATGCTAACAGAAAGCGAGTGATGAATATGAGCAAGATGATGAACAATATTCGCAACACGGCCCTGGCGGTTTTGGGTCTGGCGTTGATGGCCGGCTGCCACAACAAGGCCAACGAGCCTTCGTCGATGGATTTCCCCAAGCCAGATGAGGTGCGGTCGATCAGCCGATTCAATGAAGCCCAGACGGCCGCCGGGGCGCGCAATGATGCCACGCTCTATCCGGCCCATTTCAACGGCTCCGCGCTTGGCTCACTGGGCGCGCGCAAGCTGGATGAAATGGTCGCCGATGATGATGCGTGCGATCCGATGACCGTTTATGTGAACCTGGATGAGAACGACCCCCGCACCGAAAAGCGCCGTTCGGCCGTGGTGGCGTATCTGAAGGATGCCGGCCTGCGCGATGAGCAGATCAAGCTGGCCGAAGGCAAAAACCCCGATGTGCATTCACCCGCATCATTGGGTGGTGTGCAACTGTACAAGGTCGAGGATGGCAAGCTCAGCAACAATGTTCAGCCTGCCGGTGATGATGGCGCAAGTACGCCAGCCCCCGCTGCAAGCAGCTCTGCCAGCGCCAAATAGCTGACAGATCGACTGTTGACGGCGTCTTCCGGAGCGGAGAGCCGGGGCGGCTCATGGTGGGCCATGGAACCCAAGTCTTGAATGGACTTGTTTCCATGGCCTGCCGTCGTTGATACAATGTATGATGGGGTAAACTGGCGTTGCTCCTGATTTGGCGATTTTTATGCGTCGATATCGGCATTTACTGGCCGCGGTGATCGTGACGACGGCGATGTGCGTCGATCGCGTCGGCGCGCCCGCATCGGCGATGCCGCCGCAGTTTGTGCAGTTGGCCCGCCAGCTTGCCGGCCGTCTGGGTACGGGATTGCGCAAGGCCGCGCCAATGGCTCCAATCGCCTGCGCTCCACGCCATCACATTGCCTCGCCGGCCCAGATGGTGATTGCCAGCCCGGCCGAAACGATTGTTCATCGCGTTGAATACACCCCTTTTCGATTTCGACTACCTCCTCCCGCCTTGATCATCGCTTGATTTTTCCCAGATGAAACCGGCCGCGCTGTGGCGGGTTTCATCGTCTCCCAACTGTAATTTCAACACATTTTAGATTCTTTAATTTCAGGTGTTCTCATGGCTGTGAGTTTCGGCAAAATTTTGACAAAGGTATTCGGCAGCCGCAACGAGCGACTGCTCAAGCGCTACTATCGCATCGTGGAACAAGTCAACGCGATGGAGGCGAAGACCCTGACCCTCAGCGACACCGAGCTTCGCGACCGCGCACAGGAGCTGCGCGCGGGGTTGGTGGCGGGCAAGCTGCGTTCGATGGATGTGTTGCCCGAGGCGTTCGCGCTGATTCGCGAGTCGATGGATCGCCACATCGGCATCCGCGCGATCTTCAATCCGGAGGAAAACTTCGATCCCGACAAGTTGGATGATGCCATGCTCCAGGCATACGACCAGGTGCAGCAGCGGATGATCAGCACGGGCGAGTCGTGGCAGCAGGTGCCAATCCCGACCGAGATTTACACGGCCGTGCGCAAGCTGTACCCCGAATCGCGCCCGCCGTTCCGGGCGCGTTGCTTTGATGTGCAGTTGATCGGCGGCATGGTGATGTATGAAGGCCGAATCGCGGAAATGGCGACCGGCGAAGGAAAGACTTTCGTGGCCCCGCTGGCCTGTTTCATGCGCGTGCTGGAAGGGATGCACTGCCATGTGGTGACGGTGAACGATTATCTGGTTCGTCGCGATGCAACCTGGGTGAAGCCGGCGTTTGAGAATCTGGGGATGACCGTGGGTTACATCCAGGCCGAGATGGAGCCGGGTGGGCAAACCCGCAAGAAGATGTATGAGTGCGACATCACCTACGGCATGAACAGCGAGTTCGGGTTTGATTTTCTGCGCGACAACATGAAGGAACGGGCCGATCTGCAGGTGCAGGGGCCATTGGATTTTGCGATTGTGGATGAGGTGGACTCGATTTTGATCGACGAGGCGAGGACGCCGTTGATCATTTCCGGCGGCGCGCACGATGATGCGCCCAAATACCGTGCGGCCGATGCCGTGGCGCGCAAGGTGATCGAGTTGAACAAGCCTTGGGATGCGGCCGAAAAAGCGGTGGATACGGCCAAGCGCGCCATCAAGGCCGCCAAGGGGGATGAGGACAAGGCCAAGGGGGACAAGCAGGCGGTCGAGGCCGCCCGTTCCCGCAGGGCCGAGGCGGAAAAGGCCCTTGTCGAGGCGGAGGCCAAAAAAGAGGGTCTGACGCAGCATTACGAAGTGGAGATGGACCGCAAGAGCGTTCATCTGACCCACGAAGGGATCGCCGCGGCGCAGGATGCGGCCGGGGTGGGGAGTTTTTATGTCGGCACGAACATGGAATGGCCGCATTTGATGGAACAATCATTGCGGGCACATGTGGTGTATGAACGCGACAAGGATTACGTCGTCGAACGCGGCCAGCGCGGCGAGATGGAAGTGGTCATCGTCGATGAATTCACCGGCCGAAAAATGGCCGGGCGGCAATGGTCGGATGGTTTGCACCAGGCGGTCGAGGCCAAGGAGCGCGTGCCGATCAAGCAGGAGACGCAAACCCTGGCAACCGTCACGCTGCAGAATTTCTTCAAGCTCTACAAGGGGCTGGCCGGCATGACCGGAACCGCCCAGACCGAGGCGGAGGAATTCAGCAAGATTTACAAGTTGGAAGTGGTCAGCATTCCGACCAACCGTCCGATGGTCCGGCAGGACAACGAGGACCGCGTCTATCGCACCGAGCGCGAAAAATGGGAATCGATCATCGACGAAATCAAGGAATTTTCCGATGCCGGCCGGCCGGTACTGGTGGGAACCACCAGCGTCGAAAAGAGCGAAATGGTCTCCAACATGCTGATGCGCAAATATGGCATCCAGCACGAGGTGCTCAACGCCAAACAGCATGAACGCGAGGCGCAGATCGTGCTCCATGCAGGCCAGCAACATGCCAATCCGCATGGGGAGACGGTTGGCAACGTGACGATCGCCACCAACATGGCCGGCCGCGGCACCGATATCAAACTGGCGCCCGAGTGCTTCAAAGCCGGTGGATTGCATGTGATCGGCACCGAACGGCACACCGCACGACGAATCGACAACCAGCTTCGCGGCCGTGGTGGCCGACAAGGCGACCCCGGCTCATCCCGATTTTATGTTTCGCTTCAGGATGACCTGATGAAGATGTTCGCCGGCGACTGGACGATCAAAGTTCTGGGCTGGCTGGGGATGGAAGAGGGAATGGCCATCGAGGACAAGCGCATCAGCAAGGGAATATTGCGGGCGCAAAAGAAGGTGGAGGAGCGCAACTTCCTGTCGCGCAAAAACCTGTTGGAATATGACGAGGTGATGGACCACCAGCGCACCAATTTTTATGGCATGCGACAGAAGGTGCTGGAGGGGCGCGACATCGACCAGGTGATCTGGGGGATGATCGGCGAATCGATCTCGGATGCGGTCGACAAGTACATCACGCAGGATTTTGTCGCGGTGGTGATTTCCGAATGGACCCGCGCCAATTTTGAGACCAACATCGATGCCCGGGATCTGCGCGGGTTGAGGCGGATCGAGGATTTGGAGCATTATCTGAAAAACCAGGCCCGCGCCGAGGCCGAGATGAACATCAACTCGACTCTTGGCGAATTCATGGGAGAGGACCCGGAGAACCCATCGGGTTGGGATGCGCGGGGATTGTCATCGTGGGCGATGAGCCGGTTCCATGTCAGCCTCAGCCAAGGGCAGATTCGCAAGATGGACCCGGATGAACTGGAGGAAAAGCTCCGTTCGGCCGCCATCGAGCAGATCGAGAAACGGGATTGCTCGCCGTTGCAGAAATATCTCGAGCCGCTGTACGCCGAGGGTGAATTGGCCCGCTGGGCGCGGGAAAAATTCGCCATTGATGTGGCCCCTGAGCAATTCATGGCCGATGCCGAGCGCGGCATGGCGCACCCGGCCGAGGTCATCGTCAAATTGATCGAAGATCGCGCCCGCCAGTCCTATGCGCGCCGGGAATTGGAATATCCGATTGACCAGGCGCTGGTCTTCGCCTTTGGCGGGCCGGAAAACAGCACGGACAATCCCTATGCCGCCGATTATCTGCGGGCGTGGGTGAGGGCCAAATATGGCGTCGAGCTGTCGCTGGATCACATCCGGTCCCAAGGCCCCCAGAAGCTCCATCAGGAACTGGTGGGATATCAGCAGGAATTTCTCAAACAAGGGCGCCTCGAAAAGGAAATCGATGCGATGATCGCCGCATCCAACGGCGATCGCGCCGACCTGCTGCGTCGGTTCAATGAACGATTTCCCCTGAATTTGTCTGAAAAGGATTTGTCGCCAAAACACGCCGCATCGCAGGAGAAATCCAATGGCGATGGGCGGACGGACAAGGAGATTCGATCCGCGCTGCTGGACCGCGCCCGTGCCTTTTTACGCAAGGAATTAACCGATCTGGAGCAATATGTGTTGATCCAAATCCTCGATCAGGCCTGGAAGGATCATCTGTATGCGATGGACATGCTCAAGGGTGGCATCGGCCTGCAGGCGTTCGCCGAACAGGATCCGCGGGTGGCGTTCAAACGCGAAGGGTTCGCCTATTTCGAGCAGATGATGGTGGGCGTGCGCGACAAGGTGACGGACCTGATTTTCCGCGCCCGTATCACCGCCGCCGCCCAGGCCCGCAATGCTTACAACGTCACCGCCGCCACCCATCAGGAAGGCCCCGGGTATGGTGTGGCGGAAAACGTCTCCGCCAATGCCCAGAGTCTCGAAGGGGCCGGCGAGATGCAGCATGCCGCCGACCAGCCCCAAGTTCAGGCGGCCGTCAAAACCATCATCCGCGAGGCCCCAAAAGTCGGCCGAAACGACCCCTGCCCCTGTGGCAGCGGCAAGAAATATAAAAAATGTCACGGCGTCAATGCGGCCTGATGCCCGGCGACATTCAATGTCCGTGACCTTGCCATCGGCAGGGTGATTGCCGCACAATCTCCGCATGGCTCGATTGCGGGATATTCCTTCGGTGTGGCGTACGGTGGGGCCGTTTCGGTTCCTGTGGCGTGTCTACCAGCAGGTCTGGGAGGACAATGTGCTGGTGTGGGCGTCGGCGCTGGCCTATTCGTGGCTATTCGCCATTTTCCCATTTATTTTGTTCCTGCTGACGTTGATCCCTTATCTGCCGGCCCAGGCCAAACAAAGCGCCCGCCATGCGATTGAGCACGCCATCGCCCAGCTTCCCGGCAGCGAATCCGGCGACGCGACGACACGCTCCACATCTTCATCATTCAGCGCCCGCCAGACGGTGGAGACTTTCGTCGTCCCCCGCATGAACAGAATGCTCGACCACCCCCAACAGGGGCTGTTGAGCATCGGCCTGATCATCACCCTCTGGGCCGCCAGCGGCGGCATGGCCACCACCATGGCGGCATTGGACAAATGTTACGATGTTAAAAAACCGCGACCTTTTTATTTTTCCCGCCCCATTGCCATCTTGATGACGGTCGTTGTCGCCAGCATGATCCTGGTGGTCGTGGCGCTGATTCCTATCGGCACGCTGGTGCGCAACTGGACGTTGAACCACACATCAATATTGCGCATCGAGACGCTGGTCTCCAGCTTCAACGGGGCGATTGTCTTCGCGTTCGACTTTTCGCGTTGGATCATCGCCCTGATCCTGATGTTCCTGGCACTGGCGATCATCTATCACTTCGGCCGCAGTTTTCATGGCAAATGGCGATGGATCACACCGGGCGCGGTCTTTTGCGTTGTGGTCTGGGTCGTGCTTGGAATGGGCTTCCGCTACTACATCGAACGCTGGGGCAAATACAACGAAACCTACGGCACAGTAGGGGGGGTGGCGATATTGCTCCTGCTGTTTTATCTGGATGCCGTCGTGCTGCTGGTGGGGGCGGAGATCAACAGCGAGATTGATTTTGCGCTCCTGAAACTGCCCGAATCGGCGCAGGAATTCCCACAGACTGCGGTAGAGGAGAGGGCGGACGTTCCCACGCCGGATGCCGGGCAGAATCCTCCGGAACAAGTGTGACTTCCTGACGGTCGCTCCGGCTTACCCTTTACCGTACGTCGATCTTCCAGACCTGCCAGCTTCCGCCGCGATTGGAACGGAAATAGAGGGCATTGCCACTGGGATCCCAACCGGGACAATCATCCCAGCTTCCGTTGGTGGTGATCTGCGTGGGTTGTTGTGGACGGGTCAGATCGATCACCCACAGGTCGCGGTTGTCAGGATGATCCCCAGTTCGACCTTGATCGCTGGCGAAGGCGATCTTCGTGCCATCCTTATTCCACGCGGGGTCATATTCATCAATGTCCGGCGTGTTGGTCAGATTTTCCAATAATCCTCCCTTGTCGGACATGCGATACAAATCCCGTTTTCCGGTTTTGCCGTTGACGAGGGTGAAGACGACCGCATCGCCGCGCGGATTGACACGGGGCTGCCCGCCGCCGGATTGAATCAGGTCGGTCTTGGTGGTGGTCCCCAATTGGGTCATGTACAGCCGCGGGTCGGGCCGCGTATCCACCAGTGCCTGATAAAACAGCCGCGGCTTGGGGTCCGAATCAATCGAAGGCCACAGGTCGGTGGTGTCGCCGCTGGTCAACTGGGTGACACCCGGAGCGCCATCGGCAGCCATCGACCAGACGGCCGGCCGATTGCTGGCCCGGTTGGATGAAAAGACAATCTGCAACCCATCGGGTGTGAAGGATGGGGTCAAATCCAGCGTCTTGCCATCGGTCAGCATCGCCGCCCCGCCCGATCCATCCGCATGTATGGCCAGCATCTGCGAGCGCAAATCCTGCTTGTTTTTTCCGCTCAGGAGGGTAAACAGAATCTTCGACCCATCCGGCGAAACCGCCAGCGTGTCCACAAACGTCCCCGCGGGCAACTGCGTCAGTTGAACCGGCGATACCTTTTGCGCCCCCTCGGTGACATCCTTCATCGCCAGGACGGTGCCGCGAACCGGCACGATCTCCCACCCGTTGTCCGTTCGCTGAGGATTGGCGGCCAGCATCTCCACCGGCCGGGTCAGAATCTCCTTGAGCGTCACGCGATAATCGCTTTTTCCCTCATCCCATCCAATGGCCAATTGTGCCGGAACCCATTCCGAATCGGCCGTCTTTTTGGTCACGGTGGCGGTGTAACTCTTGAGCGTCCCCTTGTCATCCACGGCCGGGAATGACAACTTGGCGGCCGATGAACCATCGGCCGACCGTTCCATGGCGGCCCCATCCACCGTCACGGTGGCCCCGGCCGGGTCGGTGATGATGTGGACGGTCTTGGCCTTGGGGACAAAATCGACGTGATAGTCGCTCTTCCCCTCATCCCAACTCAGGGTCTGTTCAACCGGATCATACCCAGGCTTGGTGGCCTTGAGCACATGGTTCGCATAGGCGTTGTTGGCAACATCAAACTGGAACGGCTGGGCGGAGAGCTTTAACGGGGTTTTGCCCACTTCATGGCCATCCAGCGTGATGAGGGCGCCATCCGGGGTGCTGGTGATGGACAGATCCTTGCGCATCGGCTGGAGCAGAATCTGATAATTGGGATCCGGGTCCGAATACGACAACACCTGCTCGGCCGGCGCAAAACCGGGGCGATCGGCGCTGACGGTGTGGGTGGTCCAGCGATTTTTGGCATCCACCGTGAATTCCAGGTCGGTGGCGATGAAATTGGTCGGTTCGGTATTGATCGGCTTGCCGTCGATGCTGATGATCGCCGGTGCGGGCGAAACGGTAATGCTGACCCGGCGAATGACCGGATGCAGCTCGATCATGAGCTGGTCGCGGGTGTCATCACGCAAAAGCCGTACCGTCTGATCGGCAAACCCCAGCCGCGAGGCGACGACTCGGTGGACATCCTCGGCGTTTTTGAAGACAAATTCCTCGGTGATCGGTGCCTTGCCACGCTGCACACCGTCGATTTTAAGCGTGGCATCCGGCGGCCGGGTGGCGATCGTTACCCGACGGGTCTGGGCGCATCCCATCAACCCCACCAACAAAAACGCCAACATCAGCCCGCTCATCGCTCTCATTTTGGTTCTCCTGCCGCGGTTCATCCCGTAACAACTAACGCAAAACCCGGCCAAGGGAAAGAGAATCACCCCCGGTTACATCCGAAAAATCATCCTGAGTACACGCCATTCGTATCCTCTCAATGGCCATCCACGTTGAATGCTTCGTGATATGCCACTTCGCCATGAGGGATATCCCCTTGGAATGACATGGCGAAAAAGAACTCCGGCGGGATCCCCTTCAGCACAATGTTTGGCGAGTTAATAAACCCGAATCTCCTGTAATATTCCGGATGCCCCAGGACACAGCATCCCTGTGCGCCTAAATCCTTCAGTCGTGACAACCCCTCCCGTATCAGCGCGCCACCAATGCCCTGCCGTTGAAAATTCGGCAACACCGAGACCGGCCCAAGGCCATACCAGCTTCCAGTGCCATCCGAGAGTTTCACGGGTGAGAAGGCAATGTGACCAACCACCCGCCCATCCAATTCGGCCACCAGCGATATCGTCAGGGCATTGGCCTCGCGGAGGGCGGCGATGATGAATTGTTCCGTGTGGTTGCTGATCGCCAACGTCTTGAACGCGGCGATGGTCACCTCGGTGATGGTGTCCACATCGGCATCGGTCTCATTCCTGATGATGATCTTTGGATTCATTGGCCTATCCTTCATCCAATCAATTTATCAAATATGCGGCCAAATGCCGCTTCGCTGTCGCGACGGGTGTCCATTCGTTAAGATGCCCCTCGCGTGGCGGGTAAGGCATCGAAGATACTTCTGATTAAAATGAGCAGCATGGGCGACGTGGTGCACGCCCTGCCCGCCCTCTGCGCGTTGCGACAAAAGTTCCCATTGGCGCAACTCTCGTGGCTGGTGGACCCTCGTTTCGCCGCGATTCTGGATCAACACCCGGCCATCGACCATGTCATCGTCCCTCCATCATCGCCATTCATTGCCCGCTGGCCCCGTTCCGACCTGCTTCGTGCCACGGTGCAATATGCGATCGCGCACCATCTGCGCCGGGAAAATTATGACCTGGTGATCGATCTTCAAGGGTTGTTCCGCACCGGCGTCTTGACGGCCGCCACGGGTGCCCGCCGACGCATCGGGTTTGCCAACGCCCGCGAAGGGGCGCCGATCTTTTATACCCATCGCCACCACATCCCCCGTGAATTACACGCGGTGGATCGTTGTCTGCAACTGGTCGGGACATTGGGCGCGGCCGGGCCGATACGTTACGACCTCTCGCCGACACCCTCCTCACGCGACCAAGCCTGTCAGTTGCTCAAAAAACTCGCAATCGACGCCCGAACACCCTATCTGGTGATCAGTCCGCGCAGCGCCAACCCCATCAAGGAATGGCCGGCCGAGCGGTTTGCCGAACTGGCCCGCGAAATCAACCGAACCGCCCACTTGCCGGTGGTGCTGATCGGCACGCGGGCGGATGAACCCCTCGCCCGACAGATCGCCGATCAGGCGGGGGAGGGGACGCATGTATTAACCGGCACGCCGCTGGCCGTCTCGATGGCGCTGATCGCCGGCTCGCGGCTCATGGTCGCCAACGATTCGGGGCCGTTGCATCTGGCCGTGGCGCTGGGTCGGCCGGTGGTGGGGATTTACGGCCCAACCGATCCCATCCGCACCGGGCCATATGGTCATGCGGATTGGGTGGTGCGGGACAATTCATCGTGCGAGGTCTGTCGTCGTCCGCGATGGCGCGTGCCTGGACATACTTGTCTGACCCAATTGTCCGTGGATCGCGTCTTGTCGGCCGTCAAACAGCGGTTGGGTTGATGTCATCTGGGTTGATGTCAGCGATTTGCAACTACGACATCGCAACCGATTCATCCATCTCGGCCAACTCGATCATCTCCTGCGGCTGCGGTTCAGGTTGCGATTCGGCAAACAGAGGGCGTTGTTCGGCCTGTCGGCGGCGTCGGGTGCCGGCCCCGCACAATTGAACCTGTTTGTCACCCAGCAATCGCCGCAAACCTTCGGCAAGCTCATCGGTGGGGCGGATGAAGAGCGAATTGTCCAGCCGGACTGTGGCCAGTTGCGAACCGTTGGCCGGAACCTGCACAAATACGGGCGTCCCGCCGCGGGATGATTCAAGTAGGGGCTTCAGTTGCTCAAGGGTTTGAACCGACTGGCGGGGGGGGTCAAGCGTCAACAACAGCGCGGTGGTTAGTTTGCCGGCCGCCTGTTCGATGGGGATCATGTCGCTGACGATGATGGAGGGGGTCTCGCGCCGTTTGTCCACCTTGCCGCGCATGAAAACGATCTTCTCCGGTTCGATGATCGACCCTCGTTTTTGAATCTCGGTAAAATTTTCAGCAAAAACCACCCCGTCGATCTGACCTTCGAGGTCTTCCAGTGTGATCATCGCCATCGTCATGCCGGCCGACCGCCCATTTTTGGTGACGCTCTTTTTGACCCGTGAAATCATCCCGCCGATCGTGATTTCCGACCCTTCGGATCGATTGACGGCCGAGCGGGTGGAGTCGGTGCTGAAATGCTCCAGCGCCGACTGATGCTCGGTCAGCGGATGGCTGGTGATGTAAAATCCCAGCACCTCCTTCTCAAACTTCAATAACTCCGCATTTTTATATTCCTCAACCTCCGGCAACACATCCGCTCCCATGCGCTTCCCATCGCCCGCGACGGCCGGCGCGCCAAACATGCTCATCTGCCCCGATCTGCGGTCCTGCTGCGTCTGCTGGCCCATCTCGATGGCGCGGTCAAGCACATTCTGCAACTGCGCGCGATTGGCCCCCGTGGAGGCAAACGCGCCGCATTTGATCAACGCCTCGGTGGTTGCACGGTTGACCTGCCGCAAATCCACCCGGTCGCAAAAATCGTAAATGCTCCTGAACGCGCTACCCTGGGCGCGGGCATTGATGATCCCCTCCACCGCCTTGGTCCCCACCCCTTTGACCGCGCCCAGCCCAAATCGGATGACACCGGTTTTCCGTGTGTTTTTCGCCTGTTTCTTCCCCTTTTTGCTGCTTTCGACCTTGTCATAAATCGGCGTGAAATCCACGTTGGAGACATTCACATCCGGCGGCAGCACGCCGATCCCGCGCTCCCCATCGGGCAGGTTGATCTTCCGGCATTCCTCGATGTACTCCACCACCTTGTCGGTTGACCCCATTTCAAATGTCAGCAGCGCCGCCATGTATTCCACCGGGTAATACGTCTTCATGAACGCCGTCTGAAACGCAATGATGGCATACCGGCTCGAATGCGACTTGTTGAAACCATATCCCCCGAACTTCAAGATCTGTTCAAAAATCTCCTCCGCCTTCTCGCGGTTCACCCCTTTGTCCACCGTCCCCTGGATGAACTCAACCTTGTATTTGGCGATGACTTCCGTCTGTTTTTTGCTGATCGCCTTGATCAACTTATACGCGGCGCTCAGCTCAATCCCGCCGATCTGATTGAAGATCTGCATCACCTGTTCCTGATAGACCATGATCCCATATGTCTCTTCCAGGATTCGGTCCATGATCGGATGTGTCTTGGGCACACTCTCGCGGCCATTTTTCCGATTGCAATACGATGGGATCAGTTCCATCGGGCCGGGCCGATAGAGCGCGTTGGCCGCGATCAGGTCTTCAATCCGATCCGGCTTCATCTTCATCAGCAAATCCTGCATCCCGCCGGATTCAAACTGAAATATCCCCTTCGTCTCCCCCCGTCCAAACATCTCCAGCACCTTGCGATCGGTAAAATCAATCCGCTCGATGTCGATTCGCCCGCGCGCATCCATTGGCACATTGTCCGGCAATTTCCCATCCCTCGCCTGGCGCGTCTGCAATTCGAGATCCAACGACCTCTCCAGCGTCGTCAGCGTGCGCAAACCCAGAAAATCCATCTTCAGCAGGCCGACTTTTTCAACAATCGGCCCTTCAAACTGGGTTAAAATGTCCTCGCCGCTCTTGTACAGCGGCACGACATTCTCCAACGGCTGATCCGCGATCACCACGCCGGCCGCGTGACACCCCGCGTTGCGGCACAATCCCTCCAGCCGCTTGGCGATGTTGATCACGTTCTGGATCGTCGGGTTCCCCTTGTACAACTCCTTCAATTCCGGCGACGCGCCCAACGCCTTGTCCAGCGTCATCCCCGGCGTGCCTGGAATCAGCTTCGTCAGCTTGTCGATCTCCGCCAGCGGAACCCCCAGCACCCTCCCCACATCCTTGCACGCCGCACGGGCCGCCAGCGTTCCAAACGTGATGATCTGCGCGACATGTCCATATTTCTGGCGAACATATTCGATGACCTTTGGCCTTCCCTCCTGGCAGATATCAATATCGATATCGGGCATCTCGTTGCGATTCGGGTCCATGAACCGCTCAAACAACAACCCATATCGCAGCGGATCGACGTTGCACAACCCCAGCAAATACCCCACCATCGTCCCCACGCCGCTTCCCCTGGCCCCCACGGGAATGCCGTTGTCACGGGCATAATTGCAAAAATCCCACACGATCAGAAAGTAAGAGCAGAAGTTTTTGGAAGCGATCACCTTCAGTTCTTTTTCCAGCCGCTCGCGCACCTCCCGTTCCACCTCGCGTGTGCCATATCGCCACGTCAAACCCTCTTCGCAAAGCTGTCGAAGATATCGCTCATCATCGCGCATCTCGCCCGCTGGATCGGCCTGGGATTTCAATTTCTCGGCCGGCACGCGATAGACCGGCGCATGGCGCTTGCTGAAATCCAACTCGACATTGCACATCTGCGCGATCCGGCCGGTGTTCTCCAACGCCTCCGAAAATTCCCCCATCGCCTGATGCATCTCGGCCGGGCTTTTCAAATACAACTCGGTTGGATATTTCAGCCGATTCTCATCGCTGACAAGCCTCCCCATGTTGACGCAGCACAATACATCATGGGCATCGTGGTCTTCCCGGTTCAGAAAATGCACATCATTAGTCGCCACCGTGCCGCACCCCAGCTTGGCCGCGATCTCAACCAACTCTGGATTTATTGAATCTTGCTCTTTTAGCCCCTGTTTCTGAACCTCAATGAAAAATCGGTCCGGCCCGACAATATCCAGATACTTCTCGGCGATCTTCCGTGCGGTTTTGGCATCCCGTTTCAAAAACGCCGATGGAATTTCACCCCCAAGACAGGCACTGGTGACAATCAAACCCTTGGAATATTCGCGCAGTATCTCCTTGTCAATTCTTGGCTTATAGTAAAATCCCTCCTTGTAGGCCAAGCTGCCGAGTTTCAGCAGGTTCTGATAACCTTCAAGATTTTCCGCCAGCAGCAGCAGATGATACGATGCATCAGATCCCGTCCCGCTGGGTGTGGTCCTTTCGCGCCGATCTCCAGGCGCCATATAGGTTTCCATCCCCAGAATCGGCTTGACGCCCTGTTTCAGGCATTCGTTATAAAATTCGATGACGCCAAAGAGACATCCATGGTCGCTGATCGCTAAGCTGTTCATTCCCAATGACTTACATCGCTTGACCAGCTCCGGAACTTTGCAAGCGCCATCCAGTAATGAATAATGTGTATGGACGTGAAGATGTGTAAACGCGGGTGTCGACATCGATCCACTCCTTTGGTCGGTTGGCCGCGCTTATACCACACCAACGAAACCCTAACAACGCCCTTTGGGTGTCGCGACAGGGTTTCCCCTGATTATCCACCAAAATTCGTCCCATCATCCAAAGCCGTTATGGGTTTAAGTCGATGAACGACAATGGGAAGAGGCATCATCGCATGAGTCTGGCATCGGCATGGTCGCACCATCTCCGGCATTCGCTGCTGGACTTGATTTACGATGACTTGCGCCTCAGCAAAACTGATGGTGTCGATGCTGATTTTACGCATCAGGGGTTGCGGGTTGAATGTCGACGAAACTGGCCTGACGACCCTGAACTGGCTCAACAATGGGACCAGCTTCATGCGGCCTGCCCTCTTGCAACTCCATTTCACGGTCGCCTTTGGCAACAAGCGATTCATGACCAACTCGCTTCCAATTCCTATCGCCTGATTCTGGTGTATGAAGGCAACCAGTTGATCGCCACCATGGCATTGCGAATCAACGCCGAGGGATTCCTGGAAACCGTTGGGGAGGATGTTTCGGATTACCTCGAACCGTTGATTCACCCCTTTGACCGCAAACGCTGCTGGATCGCGATGCTGGCCTTTTTGCGCGACCGCTGGGATCGACGACTTAACGGGATTCATCTTCACAACCTTCGGCCCCAGGCCCCTTGTCTGGATATTTTGCCGTTGGCGGCCGATGAGCAGGGGTTCAATTGCATTCGCCTCGCCACCCAAAACACCGCATTCATCACCCTTGGCCAAACATGGGAGATGTATCAAAATTCATTGAACGCGCACCAGCGAAAAGAGCTGCGTCGAAAACTGAAAAAAGCCCGCTCGGCCGGCGCGCAACTGATCTGCTGCGATGATCCCACTGAAATCGAACATCAGATTCCCGCGGCGCTGAAGATGATGGCTTCCCATGACCGATCCAAACGTCGCGCGGTGAGAGTCGTTCTGGATTCATTCCTGACACCGGCCGTCGGACCGCTGGCCAAGGCCGGCTCGCTGCAACTGCACTGGCTGATGATCGGCGAAGAGCCGGCCGCCGTCCTCATCGTTCTGCCCACGCCGGCCGGCCCCATGCTCTGGAACTGCGGTTATGATGAACGATTCTCCGCCCTCAGCCCCGGAATCGTCACCTTCGCCCTGACCATCCAACAGGCCATCGACCGGCAAATGCCCATGGTCGATCTCCTGCGCGGCCCAGAACCTTATAAATTGCACCTGGGCGCTGTCGAATCCCCCCTTTATCGCATCACCCTGACCCCGCGGGATTTACAGCAATGACACGCTCTTCCCCGTGGCCGCGCTCTTGTACATCGCATCGATCATCCGCATCAACCCAACACCCATCGCCGGCCCGCTGATCGGCACAGCGCCGCGGATCATGCAATCCCGCGCGTGCCGCATCAACGCCATGTGCCCGCCGCTTTTGGGCTGTTTGAGCTGAATTTCCTTTGCCCGTCCATTTGGCTCAAATCCACGATATAAAATCGGCCCGCGGGGGGTGTACACCTCCACCGCACCCTGATCCCCATAAATCCGGCAGGCCGTGCCATTCTGGTTTGGCGGCTGATTGATCGCCCAACTGCACGCCAGTTCCAGCGATTTCCCACCTTCAAACCGCACAATCGCAAAGGCCGAATCCTCAACATCATTCTTCATCTCCGCCGGCGTCAGCGATTGAAATTTACGATGGCCGACCGCAAAGACACTCTGCGGCACAGGCTCTCCCATCAGATACCACGCCAAATCCAGCATGTGCGCCCCCAGGTCGATCAAGGCCCCGCCCCCCGATCGCGAACCATCGGTAAACCACCCCGTGCCGATTGGAATCCCCCGTGTCCGCGTCCAGGATGCTCGGGCATGATAAATCTCCCCCGCGTACCCTTTGGCGATCGCCTGATGGGCCGCCTGCTCGGCCGCCCCAAACCGCCTCTGGGCGGCGTATAGCATCATTTTTCCCGATTTGGCCGCGGTCGATTCCATCCGCTTGGCCTCGGCCGCGTTCAATGCCGGCGGCATTTCGCAGATGACATGTTTCCCCTTGCGCAGCGCGGCCAGACATGCTGTCACATGCAGATCGGTCGGCAGACAAACGCTCACCAAATCGATTTTCGGATCAGCGAGCAATTCCGCCCAGTCGGCATATTCGGCCGTCAAGCCGAATTCGCCCATCAGGCTCTTTCGACGCTGCGGAATCAGATCCGCCACCGCCACCGACTTATATCCGCCGGCCTGCTGATAACCCTTCGCATGGGCCGATCCCGGCCAGCCCGCTCCAATAATTCCCACACGGATGGTGTCCGCCATGAAGTCCTTTCCAATTCTGGCGGCTGTTATAGGTATTCTCCAATGGCCAATCCAGCGTCGGGCGGATAAACTATGGGGTAGATGCCTTTGACTCGAGAGCAATTTGTTGAAAAAACCATCGAGCACATCCGCATTCGTTTTCCATTGGTGAAGGTGGGGCGGGCGCAGCAGACTTTTTCGCTGCGGATCAATGGCCATGTGGCCAGCATGGAAAATCTCTACCGCATCGTCTCATTGCGCCCCGATGAACTGGTCCGCCATGTTGAACGCTGGGTGGTCGAGCTGCTGCGGGCGGCCGAAGGAACCCCCGACCAGCAGGCCTCCTTCGATGCGCTGCGTGACCGCATCTTCCCCATGGTCCTGACCAGCACCACCACCGACATGAACGCCGGCACGATGGTCACCCAACCTTTCATCGAAAATCTGCTCATCGCCTACGCCGTCGACAGCGACCGAACCATCGCCTACATCCCCATGGGGCATTTCCAATCGTGGGGCATCACCATCGAGGAACTGCACGAAACGGCGTTGAACAACCTCGTCGCCCGCAGCAAATCGATGAACGCCCACGCCGCCCAGGATGAAAAGGGGAAGGTCAATTTGATCCTGTTCCAGACCATGGACGGCTATGATGCCAGCCGAATCCTCCTGCCGATGCTGCACGACCGCCTGCGCAGCCACCTCGGCAGCCCCTTCGCCGCCGGCATCCCCAACCGCGACATCCTGCTCTGCTTCCGCAACGACCAGGCCAACGTCGAACGCCTGCAACAACAAATCGCCAACGACTACCGCAACATGCCCCACCAGGTCACCGATCGCCTCCTCCTGGTCACCGCCGACGGCGTGGCGCCACGATTGTAAGATGTATTCCAAATTAAGAGTCCGTTGACACCCTGTTGTCTACCACATCTTTTAACAATTGGTGATGCTGAACGGACGAAAAAACGGTGTCAGGAAGGTTTACGCAAATTGGATAAAACCTTCCTGACCCTAATGGCACTAAATCTAGCATCGGCACCTCTTTTTATGCGAGGCTAATCGCATCTGATTTCTGGGTTGGGTGAGCAGGCTGAAGCTGTCGTTTCGGCGTTTTTTGAGGCGGG